>JASHQZ010000162.1 GCA_030038835.1 candidate division FCPU426 bacterium | reverse complement strand
ATGGGCGGGTGAAGACCCTCCATCCGGTGGTGCATGGCGGGTTGTTGTCCCTCCGGGACAATCAGGAACACATGGAAACCATCGCCAAGCACAATATCAAGCCCATCGACCTTGTTTGCGTGAACCTCTACCCTTTTGAAGCCACTATCTCTAAGCCTAACGTGGAATTGGACCATGCCATTGAGAATATCGATATTGGCGGGCCTTCCATGATCCGTTCCGCCTCCAAAAACTACCGCAGCGTGACCGTGGTGACATCCGCTTCCCAATATCCGGAGGTGATCAATGAAATGAAAGAAAATGACGGGGCCACGACATTTAAGTTGCGCCAGGAACTTGCCATTGAGGCCTTCGGCAATACGGCCCGTTACGACGGCATGATCCACGACTACCTTCACCGGCGCCTTTCGGAAAAGAAATGGCCGGAAATCTTCGCCGTGTCGGGCCTGAAGGTCCAGGAAATGCGCTATGGTGAGAATCCCCACCAACCGGCCGCTTTTTACAAGGACCGCAACAGCGCTTCGCCGATCATCGCCAATGGTAAACAACTCCAGGGCAAGGAACTTTCCTACAACAACATCATGGACGCAGACGCGGCCTTGATGATCGTGAAAGAATTTGAAGATTCCGCCGCTACCATCATCAAGCATACAAATCCTTGCGGAACGGCCATCGGCAAGGACGTCCAGGAAGCCTTTGTGAAGGCGTTCGACGCCGATCCCTTGTCCGCCTTTGGCGGGATCGTGGCGGTCAACCGTCCCGTGGATGAAAAAACGGCCCAGGTGATCTTGGAAAAACTAGGCTTTTTTGAAATTATGCTGGCGCCTTCCTATGATGCAGGCGCCCTGAGGGCTTTTGAAACCCGCAAAAACTTGAGGGTGCTGACGGTGGAGGGCTTAGGCACGGCCCGGGAAATGGTGCCGGGTTACCATGTGCGCCGGGTGGAGGGCGGGTTCCTGGTTCAAGAGTTTGATCAAGCACCCGAGGACAAGTCCCTTCACAAGGTAGTTACGGAAAAACAGCCTGATCCCAAATTGGCAAAGGATATGGAATTCAGCTGGAAATTGGTGAAACACGTGAAGTCCAACGCCATTGTGCTGGTCAAGGATGGGGTTTCCATCGGAGTGGGGGCAGGGCAAATGAACCGAGTGGGATCCTTGGAAATCGCCATTAAACAGGCGGGGGAAAAAGCCAAGGGAAGCGTGATGGCTTCCGACGCTCTTTTACCCTTCAGGGACAGCGTGGATGCCTGCGCCAAGGCGGGTATCGCGGCCATCATCCAGACCGGCGGAAGCGTGCGGGACAAGGAAGTTATTGAGGCCGCCAACCAGCACGGCATCCCGATGATTTTCACGACTTACCGGCATTTTAAACATTGAAAGTCAGCTCACGGTCGACAGGTCACAGTTGACAGATTTGAGCTCATCGCATCACACCTGACACCCGTGAGCCGTGGTTGAGGAGGCTTTTGTGGACATCTTGGTCGTTGGGTCCGGGGGAAGAGAGCACGCCATCTGCTGGGCGCTTTCCAAGTCCAAGCGCCGGCCCAAACTCTATTGCGCACCCGGCAACGCGGGGATATCCCAAATGGCGGAATGCCTCGACATCTTGGCGGACGATGTCTCCGCATTGGTCAAGTGGTGCAACAACCACGACCCCAATCTCATCATTATCGGCCCTGAAGTACCCCTTTGTCTCGGACTTGCGGACGAACTGACCAAGGAAGGTTTTCAGGTTTTTGGGCCTTCCAAAGCGGGCGCTCAACTTGAAGGTAGCAAGGACTTCACGAAGAGGCTCCTTTTAGACAACCATATTCCAACCGCTAAATCCCAAACTTTCACTGATTATGAAAAAGCTGTCGCCTATGTCCTGGCCCAGGGTGCCCCCATTGTCGTTAAAGCGGACGGCCTTGCAGCCGGCAAGGGGGTCACGGTTTGCGAAACCACGGGCCAAGCCGAACTGGCCGTGGAAGAAGCCATGAAAAAAAAGATTTTTGGGGAAGCCGGTTCCAAGGTCGTCATTGAGGAGTTCCTGAAGGGCGAAGAGGCTTCCATCCTGGCTTTTGTGGACGGCGAAACCATTGTCCCTATGGTCAGCGCCCAGGATCATAAACGGGTCTTTGATGGGGACAAGGGACCCAATACGGGTGGAATGGGGGCCTATTCGCCCGCGCCGGTGGTGACGGAAGCCCTAAATGTGGAAATCCTGGAAAAAATCCTAAAACCTACGGTTGCGGCCCTGAAACGCATGGGAATCGTTTATAAAGGGGTGCTTTACGCGGGACTTATGATCTCACCTGACGGCCCCAAAGTGATCGAGTATAACTGCCGCTTTGGCGACCCTGAAACACAGGTGGTTTTGCCCCGGCTGAAGACAGATTTCGTCAATATCTGCATGGCGGTGGCTCAAGGCAAACTATCCCACTTAAAAGTTGAGTGGGATGAGTGGCCCGCGGCCTGCGTGGTGATGGCATCCCAGGGTTATCCGGGTTCCTATCCCAAAGGAAAGGTCATTCAAGGCCTTGAAAAAGCCCAGGCCCATGCCGATTCATACGTTTTTCACGCTGGTACGTCCTTGCAAGCGGGAAAAACAGTCACTTCGGGTGGCAGGGTTTTGTGCGTAACGGGGTGGGGAAAAACGATTCAAGAGGCGCTGGACCATGCCTATCAGGCGCTTGGCGAAATCCATTTTGAAGGCGCCCATTTTAGGAAGGACATCGCGTGGAGGGCTTTGGCTTCCAGGCGATGACACCTGGGTCTGGCAGATTCCAGCTCTCACAAGCTCTTGGGTTAAAAGAGTCTAAAATTCTGCTGAAAAATTCGGATTTCTTTGAGAAAATTAATAGAAGAACATAAGTTTTAGCGGCAAACTGAACCGCGATTGGAAAAGACCATGGGCGAAAAAACCGACATCAAATCGTTACCTTACACACCCGCCAATCTTTTGCAGGTTGCAAAGGTCTTGAAAGAGGGCGGGATAGCCGTTTTCCCAACAGATACCGTTTATGACATCGGTTGTTCCGTCAAGAAACCGGATGCCCTGAAACGGATCTTCAAACTCAAGGACCGTCCCTTGAATCAATCCTTGTCGATCCTTATTTCCAGGCCCGAAGTAGCCTTGGAAATCGCTGATTTCAAGGATAAGGATTTGGATATCCTGAAGAAAATTTGGCCGGGCCCTTGGACCCTGATTACCAGGGCCAAGGCCCATTTGGCGCCCGGGGGCGTGGGCCCGGACGGCACGGTGGCCCTTCGCTGCCCGGACCACGGAATCGCTTTGGAATTATTGCGCACGGCGGGGGACACCCTGGCCGTTTCAAGCGCTAATTTCTCCGGCGGCAAAAGCCCGGTGCGCTTCGACGAGGTGGATCTTGAAATACTTGAAAAAGTGGATGCCGCGCTGGATGCGGGTGTCTGTCCCTTGGGCGGGGAAACCGCCATCGCCAAATTCGACAAAAAACACCTGAATATCATCCGGACCGGCTGCGTATCCCAGGAAGAAATTACCCGAGTGGAGGCTCTTTTAACCCAATTGTTACAGGAATAAGCAACGGGGGAAAAGAGTTGGTCAAGAAAATCCTTTTCGTGTGCACCGGCAATACTTGCCGAAGCCCCATGGCCGAAGGGCTTCTCAAAAAAATGGCCCAGGAAAGCCACCTCCCCTTGGATGTCCAATCGGCGGGTTTGGCGGCTTTCGCCGGTGTTCCACCCACATCCGAAGCCGTTCAGGCCTGCCGGGAGAAGGGAACCGATATTTCCGGCCACTTGAGCCAGCCTTTAAGTAAAGCCCTTGCCCTGGAAAGCGACTTGATTTTGACCATGACGGTCAGGCATAAGGAAATGATCGTCAGGAAGATGCCGGAATTGGAACCCAAAGTCGCCCTGTTTTCCGAATTCGCCGGCGCGGGCGTGAAGGACGTTGAGGATCCGGTGGGACAGCCATTGGAGGTTTACCGCCAGGTCTTGGGTCAAATGGAAGGCTATCTTCAAAAAGCAGAAGATCGATGGAGAATCAGGCGGTAACTTGAAACATCGAGGAACCCAAAATGAAAATTGCCATTGGAGCTGACCACGCGGGTTTTGATTTAAAACAGGCTTTGGTCAAGCACTTGCGGGAAAAAGGCCATCAAGTCGAGGATATGGGCGCGCCCAACGCGGAATCCAGTGACTATCCCATTTACGGCGAAAAGGTCGCCGAAGCTGTGGCCACCCGCCAGGCGGATAGGGGCATCGTCATCTGTGGGAACGGCATCGGCATGTCCATTGTCGCCAATAAGGTGCCCGGTGTGAGGGCTGCCCTGGTTTTCACCGAAAAAATGGCCGAGCAAACCCGCGCCCACAACGATTCCAACGTGCTTTCCCTGGCGGGCCGGGACCTTCCTTTGGAAACCAATATGAAACTGGCGGATATCTGGCTTACCACACCTTTTAGCAATGTGGACCGGCATGTGCGCAGGGTGGGGGAAATCTCCGACCTGGAAAAGGCCCAATTCAAATCATAAGGAACCGCATGAAAAAACTGGTGAGGGTGGCGTCATTTTTCACGGCCATGGTTCTTTTGGGTGGGTGCACGCTTTCGCCCGAGGATAAGGTGACGCGCGAAAAAGCCTTACAGGAGGCCGTCTTATCCTTCACCGGTGACGTGGTACAGGCCAACTGGCCCCAGGCCTATGCATTGACCGATGGAACCCTCGCCAATTCCGACCAGTTAAAAAACCAGCTGTCCCAAAGCTGGGTTCAGGATTCCACCTTGACCAACGGCGACATTACCTCCCTGGCCTGGGTGAACGACACAACGGCCAAGGTGAAGCTAACCTGGAGCTTCCAGGCTGGAAGCGTGCAGAGCTTTTCCAATGAAACCTTTATTTGGGTTTGGAAAGGGAACGGATGGAAATACAAAGGCAGGGCCCTGAGATAAGGCCCCGCCAGTTTTGAGTTTCGAGTGTTGAGTTTACGAAAAAAGCCGCTTTCCTAGAGGAAAGCGGCTTTTCACATTAATTTAAAATTGAGAATTCAAAATTCGCGAAGAGTCTTCAAGACGCCTTGCGGACGGTCAGCCTTTTTTGGACCTTCCCTGAACGAAGGCAGCGGGTGCAGACCAAAATGCGTTGGGGACGTCCATCTACGATGGCGCGGATGGTTTGAAGATTCGGCATCTGGCGGCGCAGGTGCACGCCGGTGATGTTCAACCCAATCCCGCCCTCCTTCTTGGATTTCCCGCGACGGGTGATCTTGCGGGCCTTGATGGGCCCCTTGGAACAAATGTCACAAACTTGAGCCATGGAACTACTCCTCTTTGATTAAGCGTAAGGGCGGCATTATACGCAAAGGGTTTTGCAATAAACAAGCTTTTTTCAAGGCCTCGGCTCCTGCCACTGGGCCTATGGGCCATCCTTCTAAGGTGATTTGGAATGCCTTCACTGCGCCAACAATTGGAAAGTTTGCGAAAGCCGCTTCGGCTTGAGGAAAAACAAGGGTATTCCAACAAAGCCGTTGTGAGGGGCCTGGACCGCTATCTGATGGGCCGGTTGGAAGGCCTTCTCAAGGCGGGTCCTTTTGATTTGCCCCCCGGCACGGAGTTCCCGACTTTTCTAAAGGACACTCGTGGCGTTTTTTCCCAGTACATGACCCTTTCCTTAGAGGAGAGGCGGGAACTTGTCTCCCAAACCCTCCGTCGCCTGGAAGAGTGGATGGGGCGCCTTCCCCAGCAGACGGTTTCAACGAAATCCGTGGCGGATACAACAAGTCTTTTAGATCCTGTCCTGCCCTTCGTCCCCAAGGAGAAACTCAGGGCCTTCCAATTGACAGGCCTCAAGACCGTGGACGATATCCTCCATTATTCCCCCAAATGGGCCGTTCACCAGAGTTCGTTCACGCCGATCGCCCAATGCGATAACCGCGAGGACCCTTATTTCATATTGGCCCGCATTAACGGCGTCTCTCAAATGCGTCGGGGCCGCTTGGAAACCGTCAAGGCGGTCCTTCAGGATGCAAGTGGCCATTTGAGCTGGGTGTGGTTCAACCGTCCTTACCTGAAGATGGACCTCACCCATGGGCGATGGGTTCTTCTTCACGAATCCCCCCAGGGTTCCAAATGGGGCAAACAAGTGGTCGGCAAGGCTGAAACTTTCGAGTTTTTGACGCCCGAGGAGGAAGCGGCTTTCGGTGAGGGGAAAGTGATTGTTTTTTACCCCTCGACCGCCACACTGACCCAATCCTTTTGGCGCACCCTGATTGGGGCCGTCCTGGAGAAATATGACTCCCTGATGCCCGCCACCCGATTTGAAAACTCATCCTTTGGAACAATGGGCCTGGCGGACGCGATCCAAGAAATCCACCGGCCCGTCACCCTGGAATCGTTCGAGCGGTCCCGCAAAAGACTGGCCTTTGAGGAACTCATGACCTTGCAAACCTTCCTCATCGTCAAACGGAGGGCCATAGAAAAAAGGGAAAAAGGCAGGCAATACCAATTCGACGGCCAAAGGATATTAACTTTCCGAAAGACCATCCCTTATCAACTCACCGAAGCCCAAAAGAGGGTGCTGAAGGAAATCCGGTTGGATTTGGCGAAGCCTCGTCCCATGAACCGGCTTTTACAGGGGGATGTGGGGAGCGGTAAAACGCTGGTGGCGGCCATCTCCTTCCTTTATGCGGCGGATTCGGGACTTCAAAGCGCCTTTATGGCCCCGACCGAAATACTGGCCCAACAACATTTTCTTAACCTCGAAAAACTCTTGAGCCCCTTGGGGGTGAGGGTCCTATTGTTCACCAGCGATATGAAGTCCAAGGCCAAACGGGACGCCTTGGAGGCGTTGGAAGCGGGGCAAGTGGATGTGGCGGTCGGAACCCATGCGCTTTTGGAAGAAAAGGTTAAGTTTAGGGACCTGGGTTTCCTGGTCATTGATGAAAGGCACAAGTTCGGTGTGATGCAAAGAGCGGCCTTGGAGAGCAAGGGCAAATGGCCCGATTGCCTCATGATGACGGCTACGCCCTTTCCGCGCGCCCTGGTCCTGACCGAATATGGCGACACAGATTTATCCATCCTGGATGAATTTCCCAAGGGGCGGAAGCCTATCAAGACTTCGTGGAAAAGCGAGTCGAAACGGGAGGAGGTTTATCAATTCGCTAAAGAGAGGGTTTTAAAGGGTGAGCAGGCTTTTTGGGTTTTGCCGGTGGTGGAGGAATCGAAAACCTTTTTGAAGTCCGCCGTCCAGATGTACCAGCATTTTCAAAAAGAGATTTTTCATGGATTCAAATTAGGCTTACTCCATGGGAAGATGAGAAAAGAAGAAAAAGAGGTAGTGATGGAGGCCTTCAAGAAAAAAGAAATCCAGATTTTGGTGGCTACGACAGTCGTAGAAGTCGGCATCGATATCCCAAATGCTACTCTGATCGTAATTGAGCATGCGGAAAGGTTCGGCTTGGCCCAGCTTCACCAATTACGGGGAAGAGTGGGGCGGGGAGGCGACCCATCTTATTGTTTTCTTTTGACCTCACCGGTTATTTCCAGCGACGCCATTCAACGGATGAAAATAATGGTTTCCACCTTGGACGGGTTCGAACTTTCGGAATTCGACCTTAAAATGCGGGGCCCAGGTGAAATCTTCGGGGTGGCCCAATCCGGACGCCGAGAGGGCGGCATCGTGGATTTGAAACGGGATGTGGATATTGTTGAAGAGGCTCGAAAAGTTGCATTGGAGGTTTTGGGAGGAGACCCGGAGTTACAACAGCTGGCCAACCAAGGTTTAAGGCGGAGTTTGGAAAGCAAGTTTAAGGGCCAACTCGATTTAGTACAAATTTCATAAAAAAGACGAATCCCATGAGAATCATTGCCGGAAAATTCAAAAGCCGAACGATCAAAGCCCCAAAGAATATGCGAATCCGCCCGACCTCGGATAAGGTCAAGGGTGCCCTGTTCAACATGTTGGAACCGCTCGAGGGATGCAGCGTGTTGGATTTTTATGCCGGCACGGGGAACCTTGGACTGGAAGCTTTAAGCCGGGGGGCTAGTGAAGTTGTTTTTGTGGAAAAAGCGCCTGACAGCCTAAAACTGATTTCAGAAAATCTTCAAAGTTTTGGGATCAATCCACGGAATCCTACTGAAAACATCCGCGTTATCCCCTCCGAGGTTTCTAGGGCCTTTTGTTTGCTTCATCAGGAAGGCAAAAAGTTTGATATCCTAGTGGCCGATCCGCCGTATGAAACTGGCGTTTTAAAACGGCTGCAACACCTTTTGGCGGAATATCCGATCCTCAAGGAAGACGGCATTTTTGCCGTGGAGCATGGACTAAAGGATACAGAGCTGGAGGGGGAGTTTCCTTATCCCTTGGTCCGGCAAAAAAAATACGGGGATACCCTTCTAACTTTGTTTAAAAACGGCCCGGCTTCGCTTTCCGAGGAATAGTGAAAGGAAATCAAAGTGGCTAAAAGGAAAATCATCGGCCTTTATCCCGGTTCGTTTGACCCGGTGACCAACGGCCACCTGGATATCGCCCAGAGAGCCTATAAAATGTGCGACCAACTGCATATCGCCGTGGTCGCGAATCCATCAAAGAAAGTCCTGCTCTCCGTGGAAAAGCGGGTGGAACTTTTAAAAAAGACCACCAGCCATTTGCCGAACGTCGTGGTTTCCTCCTTCAACGGACTTTTGGTGGATTACGCCCGGCAGATCAAGGCCAACATGATTTTTAGGGGTTTAAGAGCCGTGGCGGACTTTGAGTACGAATTCCAAATGGCACTCATCAACCGCAGCCTTTATCCCGGAATTGAAGTCGTCTTTTTAGTCCCGAACGAAAAGTTTATTTTTCTATCCTCTAGTGCGATCAAGGAAGTGGCCATGCTGAAGGGAGATGTCAGCGGTTTTGTGCCCTCGGCGGTTGAAAAAGCACTGAGAGAGGCTTTTTAGTCACAAATGGGTCCAACTTTCCATGTGCTGGTCCAAAGAGATCGGTGAAATTCACCGTAAATAGGCCCTGAAATGGGGGTATTTTCTTGACACCCCAAGAGCGGCATTCCTATAATCCCCCTGCTTTTTAAGGCGGCCCCGGTTGTCACCCTCCATTTTCGGCCTTAAATTGAAGAAAATTCGAGCGGATCGCAGGCAGCCATGGCTGCATGGGGAAGGGAGGCGGCGCAACGATGTTGAAGGTGGAATTGCGCTCGCTGGAAAAAGAAGACCTTGTTTTAGAGGAAAAAGACTGGGCCCAGGCGCTGGGGATCGAATTGGCCCCCGGACTTTGCTTGGAACCATTGGAAATTTATTGTGAATTGTCCAAAAGCGGCGACTTGGTTTCGGCCAAGGGATGGGTCCAAGGCGGGATGCTCCTGCAGTGCGGCCGCTGCCTAAAGGAGTTTGAAAACCGTTTTAAATCCTTTTTCGAGGTCCATTACCGACCTCAATGCGAGGGGAGCCCTTCCGAGGATGAAAACCTTCCTGAAGGGCAGGTGGAAATGATTTACTTTGAAGGCGATATCTTAGATATCGCCGACCAGGTCCGCCAAACCATCCTTTTATCCGTGCCGATGCGGGCCCTTTGCCGGGATGACTGTAAGGGTTTGTGCGGCGGCTGCGGACGGGACCTGAACGTGGAAGCCTGCCAGTGCCAGGAACCACCCGAAGATCCGCGGTGGGAAGCACTGAAAAATTTTAAATTTTAAATTTTGAATGGATGAATGGGTGGCGGCTTTCGACCTTGAAAATCGAAAACACCAATAATTCAATAATGTAAGAATTCAAAATTTATAATTGCCTATTATTGGAGGTTGTCATGGCTAACCCAAAACGGCGGCATTCGCGCCAGCGCCGGGATAAGCGCCGAACCAATTGGAAAATCAAGACGAACTCGCTCTCGGTTTGCCCCCAATGCAAAAGCGCCAAATTGCCCCACCGCGTGTGTCCCACCTGCGGTTATTACAAAGGCAAAGAAGTCGTCAGCGTTGATATTGCCTAATCCCAGCCCCAGATGAGAATCGCCCTTGACGCCATGGGCGGCGATTTCGCCCCGCGGGAACCCATCTTGGGTGCGGTCCTCGCCGTCCAGGATGCCGAAGTCCTCGGCATGGCCCACCACGACCTGGAAGTGGTCTTGGTGGGCCGTAAAGAGGATATTGAAAAAGAACTTTCGGGCGCCGGAAATTACCCCAAAAAGTCCATTTCCATCGTGGACGCGCGGGAAGTCGTGGAAATGGGCGAAAGCCCAGCCCAGGCTTGCAAGCAAAAACGGGACTCCTCGGTGGTCCGCTGCGCCGAACTGGTGAAAAAAGGCCAAGTGAACGCCACGGTTTCCGCGGGCAATTCCGGCGCCGCCATGGCCGCAGCCTTGATGATGTGCGGTCGCATTGACGGCGTGCTACGCCCGGCCATCGTCACCATGGTTCCCAGCGTGCAGGGCGTCTCGGTTTTGGTCGACGCCGGAGCCAACGTGGATTGCAAGGCCAAACACCTGCTTCAATTCGCCCTCATGGGCGAGGTTTTCGCCCGCGCCGTGCTGAACTTCAAAAATCCAAGGGTCGGCCTTCTTTCCATAGGCGAGGAGGAAACAAAAGGAAACGAGCTGGTCTTCGAGACCCAGGCTTTCCTCAAAAAGGCCCCATTGAATTACATTGGAAACGTGGAAGGCCGAGATATCGTCAATGGAAACTGCGATGTGACGGTTTGCGACGGTTTTGTGGGCAATGTGACCCTCAAGGCCATCGAGGGGGTGGGGGAGCTGGTTTACAAGCTTTTAAAGAAAGAAATGAGTTCCAACCTTTTCACGATGGTGGGGGGGCTTTTAGCTTCCCCCGCTTTCCGGCGTTTCAAGCGCAGTATTGACTATAAAGAATATGGCGGTGCCCCGCTTTTGGGAATCGACGGCCTGAGCCTGATATCCCACGGCAAATCCAACGCCTTCGCCATCAAGAACGCCATCCGGGCCACTTTACGGTGCGTAAACAAGGATATGAACGGGTTGCTGAAGGATCAAATTTTGAAATACGGGCAGGTATCGGACAAGCCCGAAACCAAGCCGGGGAATCAATTAAATTGAGCCAAAAAATCCATGCCGGGTTCTTAGGAACCGGATCCTATTTGCCCGAAAAAATTCTCACGAACCACGACATGGAAAAAATCGTGGAAACCTCCGACGAATGGATCGTTACCCGTACCGGGATCAAGGAACGGCATATCGCGGCCGAAGGGCAGACCACTTCGGATATGGCAGCGGAAGCCGCCAAACAAGCCCTCCAGGACGCGGGGCTGAAGGCCTCCGACCTGGATCTCATCATTGTGGCTACCATTACCCCCGACACACCCACGCCCGCCACGGCTTGTTGGGTACAGTGCAAATTGGGGGCATTTCAGGCCGCCGCCTTCGACCTGTCCGCCGCCTGCTCCGGTTTTGTTTACGGGCTGACCGTGGCGAAGGCTTTTGTGGAAAGCGGAATGTACAAGCGTATCCTTCTCATCGGCGCGGAGAAGCTCACGGCTTTTGTGGACTGGAAGGACCGGGGAACCTGTGTGCTTTTCGGCGACGGCGCGGGCGCGGCTGTGATCGGGCCCGTGCCCGAAGGGCAACGTGAGATTTTGTCTTCCTTTATGGCCGCCAACGGCAGGGAAGCCGAACTTCTAAAGATCCCCGGCGGCGGGTGCCGTTTCCCGCCCACGGCCGAAACCCTGGGCCAAAAACTCCACACCCTTAAAATGGAAGGCAAGGAAATCTTCAAGACCGCGGTTAAGGTGATGAGCGAAGCCGCGGTAGAAGCCGCACGGCGGGCCGGATTGACGCTTCAGGATATCTCCCTCATCATCCCACACCAAGCCAACATCCGCATCATCCAGGCGATCGGCGAGAGGCTGGAGGTCCCGGCGGAAAAAATGTTCGTCAATTTGGACAAGGTAGGGAATACCTCGGCGGCTTCGGTCATCATCGCCCTGGACGAGGCGGTCAAGGCGGGGACAATCAAAAAAGGCGACACCCTTGCGCTGGTGGCCTTTGGGGCGGGCACGACCCTCGCTTCCTGCGCAGTGAGGTGGTAATTGTGAAAAAGGCTTTCGTGTTTCCGGGACAGGGTTCCCAATCCGTGGGCATGGGGAAGGACCTTTATGGGACTTACCCGGAGTGCCGCGAGATTTTTGAAAAGGCCGACCGCGCCCTGGGCTTTGCACTCTCGAAGATATGCTTCGAGGGGCCGGAGGAGGAACTCAAGAAAACCACCGTCACCCAACCCGCGCTTTTAACCTGCTCGATGGCTGCTCTGGCAGTGTTGAAGAAGAATGGTGTCGCATTGGAGGGCGTGGCAGGGCATAGCTTGGGTGCCTACAGCGCGCTGGCTGCCGCCGGAAGCCTGGGTTTTGAGGACGCCGTCAATCTGGTTCGCCGCCGGGGTGAATTGATGGAAGAGGCGGGGAAGGGCCGGGGGTCCATGGCGGTCATCCTTATGCTGGACGAGGATAAAGTCCTGCAGGCCTGCCGCGAAGCCTCCATCCAGGGCGTGGTGGAGCCCGCCAACGTCAATTGCCCGGGACAGATCGTGATTTCGGGGGAAAAAGCCGCCGTGGCTGTCGCCTGCGAGAAAGCCAAGGCACTGGGCGCCAAACGGGCCATGGAATTGCCCGTGAGCGGGCCCTTTCATAGTTCCCTTATGAAAGACGCGGCCGAGGGCCTGCGGGGTGCCCTGGAAAATGTCCCGTTTTTAGCCCCGGGAATCCCTTATTATTCCGACATCGACAGTTTGGTGATGAGGGATCCGGCTCAAATCAAGGAAAGCCTGGTGCGCCAGTTGATGGCGTCGGTGCAGTGGATTAAGACTATCCAGAAAATGACGGCGGACGGCTTCACCCATTTCGTGGAAGTAGGGTCGGGTAAGGTTTTGAGCGGTCTTATCCAAAAGATACATAAGGAAGCCGTAGTTGCCAATGCGGGCGACGTGGAGACGATTCAAGCGGTAAGCGAGGCCTCATGAACCTGAAAGAAAAAGTCGCGGTGGTAACGGGCGGGAACCGTGGCATCGGCAAGGCCATTGCCATGGCTTTTGCCCAAGCCGGCGCCTCCGTGGCCTTGTGTGGCACCAATGAAGCTACCCTCAAAGAGACCTCAGCTGAAATCGAAAAGTCGGGCGTGGGCTGCCTGTCCCTCAAGGCGGATGTTTCCAAGGGGGGCGAGGTGGAGGCCTTCTCCAAGGCCGTCCTTGAAAAATTCGGGAAAATCGACATCTTGGTCAATAATGCGGGCGTCACCCGGGACAACCTGCTGCTTCGCATGGGCGAGGAGGAGTGGGACGAGGTACTGGCCATCAACCTCAAGAGCGCCTTCCTGACGACCAAGTTTTTCGTGAAGCCCATGATGAAGGCCCGCCAGGGGCGCATCATCAACATCACCTCGGTCAGCGGGGTGAAGGGCAACGCGGGCCAGGCCAACTACGCGGCCAGCAAGGCGGGACTGATCGGCCTGACCAAGACGACGGCCCGGGAGTTCGCGAGCCGAAACATCACCTGCAATGCCGTGGCGCCCGGGTTCATCCAGACTGACATGACCAAGGCCCTAGGCGAGAAGGTTCAACAGGAAGTGATCGCCCAAATCCCACTGGGGTATTTGGGGGAAACGTCCGACATCGCGCAGGCGGTTTTATTTTTGGCGTCGGACGGGGCCCGTTATATTACGGGACAAGTTATTTGCGTTGACGGTGGAATGGTGATATAAGGGTCTGCTTTTCGGCAAGAGGTGGTTGAAAAGGGGCATTTTTTGCCCATAATGGGCACAATTTTTACGGAGGTGGAAACGATGGCCATTGAAGATAAGGTGAAGGAAATCATCGTAGATCAACTGGGGGTTGAGGCCGAACAAGTGAAGCCGGAAGCCTCTTTCATCGATGACTTGGGCGCCGATTCATTGGACACGGTGGAATTGGTCATGGCGTTCGAGGAGGAATTTGACCTCGAAATACCCGACGAGGATGCGGAGAAGATCAAGACGGTCGGGGACGCGATCAAATACATCAAGTCCAAAGCCTCGGAATAATCCAACTCCCCGGAGGAATACTTGAAACGAGTCGTTATCACCGGTCTGGGAGCCATTACACCCAACGGAAACAACCCTACGGATTTTTTCAGGAACATCTGCGACGGAAGGAGCGGTATCGGCGTCGTCACCCGCTTTGATCCCTCCCGGGTGCCCAGCAAGATCGGCGGGGAAGTCAAAGATTTCGACCCGGTTAAGTTCGGCATCGACAAGAAAGACGCCCGCAAGATGGACTACTTCGTCCAGTTCGCGGTAGCGGCCAGCCTGCAGGCGGTGGCGGACTCTAAGTTGGACATGTCCAAGGAAGACAAGACCCGCGTAGGGGTCCTGATCGGCTCCGGTATCGGAGGGCTCCCTGTCTTGGTGGAGCAACATTCCCGCCTGATCGAAAAGGGGCCTGACCGCGTTTCACCGTTTCTCATTCCCATGATGATCATCAATATGGCCTCGGGCATGACTTCCATTTATCTCCAAGCCCAGGGGCCCAACACGGCCACGGTTTCGGCCTGTTCCTCGGGCGCTCATGCCATCGGCGAGGCCATGCGGTGGTTGCAGAAGGGCGAAGCCGACGTCGTCATCGCTGGCGGCACGGAAGCCTGTATAACCGAACTGGGATACGCCGGTTTCTGTAACATGAACGCCCTTTGCATGGATTTCAACGACAAACCCACCCAGGGCAGTCGGCCTTTCGACAAAAACCGCTGCGGTTTCGTGATGGGGGAAGGGGCGGGCATCGTGGTGTTAGAAATCCTGGAACACGCCCAAGCCCGCGGCGCAAAAATTTACGCCGAGGCCATTGGATACGGGACTACCTCCGACGCCTACCACATGACCACCCCGGCGGAAAACGGGGAGGGCGCTGCCCGGGCCATGGCCCTGGCCTTGAAGGACGCCAAGATGGGCCCGGAAAAGATTGATTACATCAACGCCCACGGTACTTCCACCCCCTATAACGACAAGTTCGAAACCATGGCTATCAAGACGGTTTTTAGTGAGCACGCGAAAAAAATCGCTATTTCTTCCACGAAGTCCACCACGGGTCATCTTCTGGGTGCCGCCGGGGGCATCGAATACGTGGCCTGCGTCCTGGCCCTCCAAGAGGGCGTAGTGCCGCCTACCATCAACTTGGAAAATCCCGATCCGGAATGCGATTTGGACTACGTCCCCAACAAGAAGAGGGCCCAAAATGTCCATGTCTGCCTTTCCAATTCCCTGGGGTTCGGCGGCCACAATGTCTCTCTCATTGTTCAAAAATTTAATTCCTAAAAAAAATCGGGGCGTATCCCAAGTTGAAGTCGCCCTCGAAAAACCCCGCCTGGAGCGGCTCAAGCAGTTCTGTAAAAGACTCCATGTGCCTCTGGGGGACGGGCAGTTTTTGAACGAAGCCCTGACCCACAAATCCTATACCCATGAGCGTAAGATGAACCCAAGCTATAACAATGAAAAGCTGGAGTTCCTGGGGGACTCGGTCCTGGGTCTGGTCATAAGCCAGCATGTTTTTGAAACCTATCCGGGCGTGACCGAAGGCGGCCTTTCCAAGGTGAAAAGCGTTGTGGTCAGCGCCCAGGTTTTGGGCGAAAAAGCCGCGGACCTGGGACTTGGGGATTACATCCTTCTGGGAAAGGGCGAGGAAAAGTCCGGCGGGCGGAGCCGGGCCGGACTTTTGGCCGATGCCCTGGAGGCGGTTATCGGGGCCGTGTACCTGGTGGGAGGGCTGGCCGCAGCCCAAAAATTGATCCTTGGGCTTCTTCGGGAGGACGTCGACAAGGTTTTTTCCGGCCGTATTGAGAAGGACTACAAAACTCTGCTGCAGGAACATTTCCAAAAAACCCAGAAAACCGCCCCCCGGTACGAGATGATCCGCCAATGGGGGCCGGACCACAACCGTAACTTTGAGGCGGCCTGCGTGGTGGGCGGAAAAACCTTGGCCACTGGATTAGGAAAAAACAAGAAAGAGGCCGAGCAGTCAGCCGCCCAGGAAGCCATCCAAAATTTAAAAATCCAAGTTTCCACGCCCAGTGACCATAAAATTAACGGCGGCTGACCGTTCGCAGTTGACTATTCGAAGAAAAGTATTACGCCTACCAAGGCAAACCGAAACGCTGAACCACTTTCCGGAGGAATTTCCATGTCCAAGGGAGCGGGTATCACCCTTTTAATGATCGTCTTGGGAGGCATCCTAGGTGGCTACGTGGGGGAATTGCTGGGGTTGCTAGTGCCCACGGGTTTTCTACATGAAATCTTCATGAAGGGTTTCACCCTGGGGTTTGACTCCCCCCTCGTGCTGGACTTGAGGGTGATTGTCTTGACTTTCGGAATCAAGATTTTCCTCAACCTTTTCGGCGTTGTCGGCATGGCCGTCGGCCTTTATTATTCCAAGTAAACCTTGACCTCCAAGGCCCCCCTGGTTTTAGCCTCCCAATCACCGCGCCGAAAGGCCATCCTGCGTTTCGCTGGGATTCCCTTTAGGACTACCCGGTTTTCGGGGGTAGTGGAAAAACGCCGGCCGGGGGAAAGCCCCGCCCGAATGGCGCAACGACTGGCCTTGGAAAAAGCCATGGCGGTCGCGGGAAAATTTCCCGAATCCTGGGTTTTGGGCGCGGACACGGTAGTGGCGTGCCAGGGAAGGATTTTTGGAAAACCCGAGAACCGGACACAGGCTCAAACCATTCTTAAGCGCCTGTCGGGGAAAGCACATACGGTTTGGACCGGAGTGGCCCTAGTGGGAAGAGGAGGCCGCGAAATCCGCCGGCATGTGGAAAAAACAAAAGTTTTTTTCAGGAAGTTAAGAGCTGTAGAACTGAAATCCTATCTTGGCACTTCGGAGCCCTATGACAAGGCCGGTGCCTATGCCATCCAGGGAACAGCCCGCGCTTGGATTGAAAAATGGGAAGGGGATTATTTCAACGTAATGGGACTTCCCTTGAGCTGGGTAGTGGAACAAACGAATGAAGTTTTGAGTTCTGAGTTTTAAGTTTTGCGTTGTGGATATTTTTGGATTCGGCTACGAATTCAAAATTTCATTAA
>JASHQZ010000161.1 GCA_030038835.1 candidate division FCPU426 bacterium | reverse complement strand
GCCGCGACTTCGGGAGAGGGGGGGATGTCGGGTATGCCTTCGGCGTCCTTTTTCAGTTCCGGAGCGGAGGGAACGGTGTCGCCTTTCACCGCGCCTTCGTCGATCTCGTCCGGCGGTGCGGCCTTCCGCTCCTCTTCGGTGAGGGCGGCGGCTTCCGCCGAGGGCGCCGCCACCTGGGCTTGGGCCAGGCCCTCCGGCGCCTCCTGGGAGATTTCCTGGAAGTGGGCGTCCATGCGGGCCCTCTCCTCCTGGGCGTACTGTTCCTCGTTCTTGATGTCGATCTTGATGCCCGTCAGGCGCGCGGCCAGGCGGGCGTTCTGGCCCTTCTTGCCGATGGCCAGCGACAGCTGGTCGTTGGGCACGATCACCTCGGCCGACTGGAGTTCGGGGTGAAAAAGGATGCGGGAAATCTTGGCCGGGGACAGGGAGTTGGAAAGGTAGGTGTGGGGGTCTTCGTCCCATCGCACGATATCCACTTTCTCGCCGCGGATCTCGTCCACGATGTTCTGCACTCGGATGCCCTTGACGCCCACGCAGGCTCCCACCGCGTCGATGCGGTCGTCGCCGACGGCGCGCACCGAGATTTTGGTGCGGGCGCCGGCCTCCCGGGCCACGCTCTCGATCTTCACCGATCCCTCATAAATTTCGGGCACTTCGAGCTCGAACAGCTTGCGCACCAGGTTGGGATGGGCGCGGGAAACGATGATGGCCGGGCCCTTCAAGGTCTTGCGCACCTCCAGGACCAGGAACTTCATGCGTTCGCCCGTGGAATAGCGCTCCCGGGGCACCTGTTCCTTGGCGGGCATCAATGCCTCGGTGTCGCCCAGGGAAATAATGACGTTACGGCCCTCGTACCGCAGCACACTGCCGGTGATGAGGTCGCCTTCCTTTTCTTTGAACTGGTCGTAAACGCTCTGGCGCTCGGCGTCCTGCACCCGCTGCACGATGACCTGCTTGGCGGTCTGGGCCGCGATTCGGCCGAACTGCTCGGCGGGGATGCGCACCTTGATGACCCCGCCCAATTCCGCTTCCTTGTCCAGCTTGCGGGCCTCGGAAAGCGTCAGTTGGGTATTGGGATCGGCGATCTCCTCCACCACTTCCTTCAGGTAAAAGGCTTTGAACTCGTAGTTGAGCTCGTCGAACTCCACGTCCACCTCTTGGCCGGCGCCATAGATCTTCTTGGCGGCCGAGGACAAGGCGGCTTGGATGGCCTCGACAAGCTTTTTCTTGTCGATGCGCTTGGTGTGCTCCAGCTGGCTCATCACCAGGGCTAGTTCGTTGCTCATGTTTCCTCGCTTCGCTTGGAGTTAGGAGTTCGAAGTTAGAAGTGCGGAGTGGCCGTTAATCTTCACCGTCGGGGGCGGTGAGGATTCCCAAAACTCCTAACCCCTCATTCCCAACTTTCTTGCCTACAGTTCAACCACCAGTTTCGCGTTCTTCACCATCGAGAAGGGCACCCGGAGGGTCCGCTCCTTGCCGATCGTTATTTCCACCTTGCCTTCTTTAACTTCACCCAGCCGGCCTTCCAGGCTCAACTGGCCTTCCAGGGGCTCGGCCAGCGTCATTTGGGCCCTGCGGCCCTTGAATCTTTCACAATCCTCCACGCTCCTTAAAGGGCGGTCCAACCCTGGCGAGGAGACTTCCAGGAGGTAGGACGTCTCGATCAAGTCCAACTCATCCAGCTTCTTTTCCAGGTCCCGGCTCACCGCCGTGCACTCATCCAGGCTCACGGGGCCGCTTTTCTTATCCAAAACAACGGTCAAAACCAGCTTTTTACCCTGGGGCCTGACCTTAAAATCGAAAAGCTCCAGGAAATTGTCCTTTACCACAGCTTCGGCCAAAGACCGAAGCTGGGTTGTTTTCATTTCGTCTAGAAGCCCCATTTTTTGCCCCCACAGTTCGTCAAAATTTAAAGGGGCCTTCGGCCCCAATTGAGAACTGCGTCGTCCTTATTACCTTTCCCGGGCTCCGCCCGATATTTCAAAGAAAATAAGGGCACAAATGACAAACGGCCTTTCGGCCGTCGGACGGGTGCATCAAACCTTGTTTGCTACTATTCAGCCGAAAGATAAGAAAAAAAAAGTGGGCCGGAAAGGGCCCACTTTTGGGACAACCTTAAATTGCGCCATTGTTTTAGCAGAAAGGGGCGGTTTTGGCAAGGGCGGCCCCGGAAAAGGGCCATAAATAAAGGATTCTTTCTGAACCCGTATCTAAAACAAAGAAACCTGTTTGGAATCGGGAATTTCCTTAAGGCATCCGTGGGCTTTAAGGATTTCCACCACGTTCTTGTTCACCCCGCATTGATCCTGCAGGTCCTCCACGGACCCGAAGGATCCCTTCTTGCGCTCCTCCGCGATGGCGTCCGCTGCGGTTTCCCCCAGGCCCGGCAATCCTACCAGGGGCGGCCTTAAAGCCTGCCCTGAGGGGTTCGAAGAGCCGCTTGAAGGGGTCATGTCCTCGATGCGGAACTGGTGGGCGTCGGACTTGTACAGGTCCACCGGCAGGAACTGGAACCCCCTGGCGTAGACTTCCTCAACGACTTCCAAAACCGAGGCTTCGTCGAGTTCCTTGTGGGTGGGTTTTTCCAGCGACCGGATGAGCTTGATGCGGTCTTTGACCCGTCCCAGGCCGCCGCAGGCCACCGTGGCGTCGAACCCGAAGGATTTGTTCGTGAAAAAGTCGGCGTAAAAGGCCAGCGGATGGTGCACCTTGAAGTAGGCGATGCGGAAACTCATGATGCAGTAGGCCACGGCGTGGGCCTTGGGGAATATGTATTTGATCTTCTTGCAGCTCTCGATGTACCAATGGGGCGCCTTGGCCGCCGTCATGGCCTGTTCGTACTCGGGTTTAAGCCCCTTTCCCTTGCGCACATCCTCCATGACCTTGAAGGCCAAGGCCTCGTCCATGCCCTTGGCCACCAGGTCGTTGAGCATGTCGTCGCGGGTGGAAATGACGGTGGAGAGGGTGGCGGTTTTGTTCTTGATGAGATCCTGCGCATTCCCCAGCCAGACGTCGGTCCCGTGGGCCAGGCCGGAAAGCCGCACCAGGTGCTCGAACTTGGTGGGCTTGGTGTCCCGGAGCATGTCCATGGCGAACTGGGTGCCGAACTCGGGCACGCCGAGGGTCCCCAGGTCCTTCTCGATCTTCTCCTTGAGGTCCAGGGCCTGGACCCCGGAAAAAAGGCTCATGGTCTTGGGATCGTTCAAGGGGATGCCGATGGCGGACACGCCCGTCATGGTTTCCAGGCGCTTGAGGCTGGTGGGGTTGTCATGGCCCAGGATGTCCAGCTTCACCAGGCAGTCGTGCATGCTGTCGTAGTCGAAGTGGGTGGTGATGACGTCCCCATCCTTGTTGTCGGCCGGGTACTGTACCGGGCAAACGTCGGTGATCTCGAACTCCTTGGGAAGGATGACGATGCCGCCCGGGTGCTGGCCCGTGGTCTTGGAAACACCCGAGCAGCCCTTGACCAGCCGGTTCAATTCCGCGTTGCGGGCCGTGCGGCCGGCCTCCTCCACGAATTTCTTCACGAAGCCGAAGGCGATCTTGTCCTTGACCGCTGAGATGGTGCCCGCGCGGAAACAGTGGTTCTTGCCGAAAAGCTCCTCCACGTACTTGTGGGCCTCGTGCTGGTACTCCCCGGAGAAATTCAGGTCGATATCCGGCATCTTGTCCCCCTTGAAGCCCATGAAGACCTCGAAGGCGATGGAAAACCCGTCACGGGCCATGTCCTGGCCGCATTGGGCGCATTTCTTTTCCGGCAGGTCCACTCCCGCCATGGAGGCGGGGTTTTGGGGGAACTCGTGGGTGCGGCATCCCCCGCAGCGGTAATGGGGCGGAAGGGGATTGACCTCCGTGATTCCGGCGAGGAAGGCGACGAAGGAGCTTCCCACGCTTCCCCGGCTCCCCACGATATAGCCGTCGGAAAGGGATTTTTTCACCAGCTTCATGGCGATCACGTAAAGCGTGGCGAATTTGTTGTTGATGATGGCATTGAGTTCCTTCTGCAGGCGCTTCTCGATGAAATCCGGCAGGGGGTCCCCGTAAAGTTCATGGGCCCGTTTCGTGGCGGTTTCCCGCAGCAACTCGTCCGCGCCTTCCCACATGGGCGAGAGGGTCTTGGTGGGCAGGGGTTCCACGTCCTCCACCATGTCGGCCACTTTCCTGGGGTTGGTCACCACCAACTCATGGGCCAGTTCCGCCCCGAAATAGCTGAAATCCTCCTTGAGCTCGTCCGTGGTCTTGAAATAAAGGGGCGCCTGGCGCTCGACGCCGTAGCCCATGCCCGCGTGCAGGATCTTGCGGTACACGTCGTCCTGCGGGTCGATGAAATGGGAGTCCCCCGTGGCCAATACCGGCTTGCCCAATTTTTTCCCCGTTTCGTAAAGCTGGCGGGTCAGGCGCTGCAGCTCCTCCATGTCCTTGACCGTGCCGTCGCCGATCATGAACTCGTTGTTGGCGCAGGGCTGGATCTCGATGTAGTCGTAGAACCGGGCCACCTCCTCGACGGGCTTGTCCTTCCTCAGCAAGTGCTGCCAGACTTCGCCCTGCTCGCAAGCCGAGCCCACGATGAGGCCCTCCCGGCGCTCCTCCAAAAGGGCCCTGGGGATGAGCGGCCGCTTGTAGAAGTACTTGAGGTGGCTTTCGGAAACCAGCTGGTAGAGGTTCTTGAGGCCCGCCTTGTTCCTGACCAGGAGGATGATGTGGTAGATGTCCACGCCCTTTTCGCGTTTGAACTCATCCACCAGGTAGCCTTCAATGCCAAGGATCAGCTTGATGCCGTGCTTTTTGGCTGCGACGCGCGCCTCCGGGTAGGCCTGCACCACGCCGTGGTCCGTGATGGCGATGGCCGGATGGCCCCATTGGGCCGCCCTCTCGATGAGCCGGTCGATCTTGGAAAGCCCGTCCATGCGGCTCATCTGGGTGTGGCAGTGCAGTTCCACGCGTTTTTCCGCGGCCACGTCCTTGCGGCTCTCCGGCGGTGGGATTTTCAGGATGTCCTTGGCCGACAGGGTGAGTTCGTCGTGGGAATACTTGTCGGGGCGCAGGTCCCCCCGCACCCTCACCCAGTCCCGTTCCTTCAACGGGGCGGCCAGCTTTTTGTCCCCTTCCAGGAAAAGGCGCACGTCCAGGGAATCGGTGTAGTCGGTGAGGGTCATCTTAATCAGGAACCGGCCGCTCTTGGTCTGGATTTGCTCGAAGCTGATGATCTCGCCCTGGGCCACGAAGCCGTTGCATTCCTCGGTCACGGCCATGGACTTGGGTTCTTCCGCGATCTTGCGGCCGTAAACCACCACCGGGGCGGGCGCCTTGGTGGCTCCGTTGAACTCCGCCGGTTTTTCCTCGACGACCGGCGCTTGCGGCAGGATGTCGGGGTTGATGAAAAGGCTAACTTTCACTTCCCCGCCCCAACGGATCTTCAAAAGGTCCTTCAGGACCTTCTCGCATTGCTTGCGTTCCAACTGCTGGCGGGCCAGCTCATGGGGGACCTGGAAGGACAGCTCCCCCTCTTTCGTTTCCATCCGGTAATGGGAAAACCAGCCCTCCGCCACGTCCGCCTCCTCCATCAGGCAAAAAAGAAGGTCTCTTTCGTGGGCGGCGAGGTAATCGGAAAGGCCGATCGAGCCGGGCGCGTAATGCACGTCCAGGACCACCCGGTTCACGTTGGACAGGTTTTCCTTTAAATAACGGGAAACATTGGAATAGGTTCCGGCGGAAACAGGGGCGGCCATCCTGATCCCCAGGACCAGGATGCCCTTTTCGGGATAGACCTGCACGCCCAAAAGCTCGGATTGCAGGAACCGTTCTTGCTCATAGCATTGAAGGGGGATTTGTTGGAGAAGCTGGTAGAAGGGGGAGGGACTTTGATCCGTATCGGCGGCAGCCGGGCTTTCTACGGGGGTCATCCTGCCTCCAGCGGCGGTTTATGGGGGAATGGATAAGGCTTGTGTCGATTTTCCTCTTAAAAAAGGAAAATATGGAAATCGGTACTATACCGACTTCTTCAAAATTCTTTATGGAAAGTCGGCATGGGAGCCAACTCTTCGAACTATACAACCGGTTGGAGTGAAGTTCAAGAAATTTAAAAGATACGGTCAAAAATTTACAAAGGAAAATTTTTGACGATTTTTCTAAAAAGAAAATCCAAACAAAAAGCCTCCAAACTGAGAGTTCGTTTGGAGGCTTATAAAATATTTACGAAATTTTTAGAACCCGCTGGAAGGGGCCGCCGTGAAAGTCACAATCCCATTGGCTCCGTCGGCTTTACCTGAATCATAGGGGTTGTCAGCCGGCGAATCCCCCCCCGTAACCGAAATCGTCCCCGGGAAGGAAGTCGAACCTTCGATCAGGGAGATGATCCCTCCCCCGCCTCCTCCGCCGGCACCGCCGGCTCCCCCCGCGATGCCGTTTCCTCCGTTAGCTGTCAAGGATCCCGTTCCCGAAATGGATTGGGCCTCGATGAGGATCGTTCCGCCCGCCCCGCCTCCCGCGTCATTGGCGTCAACACAGCCCGCCGACCCGCTCATATCGATGACTCCATTGACGGTCGCCGAGGCCAAACTATTGGTCGTTGGGTTGTAAACGACCACTTTTAACAAGCCTCCGCCCCCGCCGCAGGTATACGGAGGGTAGACCCCGACAGGAAAAAAGGCCCCGCCACTCCCCATGAAAGAAGGATAAACGGCATCGTCATTGGCCGCGCCACCGGCCACACAATCCGTATAGGTGTCGCAATCGGTCCCCCCGGCGCCGCCATGTCCCCCGCCGCTGGCCAAGGGCCAAACTGTTCCGCCTAAACTGCCGTAACCGGGCCCGTTCAGGGAGTTCGATCCGGTGGAAGAAGCATTGACCGCATATCCGTTGCCCGCTCCCGTAATGGTCGCTCCAGCAGCCAGGGTAAAACATTCAGTGAAAATGGTCGCGGCGCCGGAGATGGTCACCACCCCGCCTGTCCCGATATTCACGCAGTTGAAATAGTAAAGCCCTGTGGCCAAGGTGGTCACTCCCGAAGACAAATTCAAGCTGGGCGCCGAGGCCAGGGCGGTGGCCACAAAAGCCGTTGTACTGTTGGGCGTCGCAGTTGGGGTAAAACTAGGCGTAGACGAAGGGGTAGCGCTCGGAGTCG
>JASHQZ010000018.1 GCA_030038835.1 candidate division FCPU426 bacterium | reverse complement strand
GTGGGGGTGGGCGTGCAGGCGGAGGACCCGCAGGGGTTCACCCCGCAGGCCAGGTTGATGAAGTTGTTGGAACCGGCCATGGCCCCCCAGAGGCAAAGGCTGTCCTGGAAATACTGGAAGCCGTTGACGCCGTTGTATTCGGTGGTGCTGTCCATGAACCGGCCCCCCTGGGTCGAAGGAAGCACCATGTTCCACAGGGTGTTCACGTCCGATTGGTCGCCCAGCATCATCATGGCCACCAGGGCACCCCCCACTTGGGCGCCGTCGGTGTTGGAGCCGCTGGGCGCGCCGGTTTGGATGTTCCAATAGGACTCGATTTCATTCTGCCAGCTGCCCTGGGTGGTCTCGCCGGCCGTGACGCTCTTGGCCATGGCGCCCACGTAGGTGGTGACCGCCTCGGTTCCGTTCCAAAGGTAGTCGATGCCGGTGCGGATGGGATAGCGCGAGGCGTCGTAGCCCATGGTCGTGGTGGCGGGGGTGTAGGTGGTGCCGTTATAGGTGCAGGTTTCGGGCATGAACCCCGTGTCGTAGGTGGAATAAACGTTGGCGAAGTAGGTGTTGTAGACCCAATTGATGACGCCGGCCCAGTTATGGGAGGAGCTCTCGCTGTCGTGGGATTCCCAACAGCGGTACCAGGCGGGCTCGTTGTAACTGGAATAATAAGGGGACTGGTACTGGTCCCCGGGATAGATCCGTCCGTCGCTGCCGATTTCCGTATTGTAGATATAGGTGACTTGGTCTTGGAATTTCTGGAGGTAATTGATCGTGCCCGCGGAGCCCCACTGGGCGTTGGCCATGAGGAGGGCCATGGCGATATCCTCATCCGCGTCCGTGGCCCCGCCGCTCCCCTCCACCGAGCCGCCGGAGGAGATCCACCAGTTCATCAGGCCGTTGCCGTCCAGGAAGCTCTGCTCGTAATCGAAGAGTCCGTTAAAAAGGGTCTGGTCGCCCATTTCTGCGGCGAACAACAGGCCGTAGCCGATGCCCTCGGAAACGGTGTCGTTATTGTTGGTGTCCCGGTAGACGCGCAGGCAGCCGGAGCACACCGAACTGGTGGTGACGGCGTTGGCGTACCAGGAAACGTACATGCTGGAGACGGCGGCATCGTAAGTCGCTTGGGTGTCTCCCGAGATATTCACCACCGTTCCGGCCACGTAGGGGATTTGGCCGTCATGGGGGAAAGGATACTTGGGGGACCCCGAATTGACGTTTTGGCCAAAAGCTAGGCTGGCCGCGCAAAAGAGCGGCACCGTGGCCAACCCGGTTAAAAAAATCCGCTTGAAATAGGGCCTTAGAAACGTTTTCACGAAGCCTCGGACGAAGGGTTTAAAAAGATCAAATTGGGGTTTGGTAAGAGTACCCCAAGACAATGCGTATGTAAATTCTGCAATTTCTATTCCCTGAAATTTTCCAGCTTTACCGATAAATAATCCACAAACCTAAACCGGTTAAACAGGGCCCAACTCATGAACCCGGCTTTTTTGTCAGGAATACATCAGAGTGCTGATCGGATTTTGGACAACCCTATCGGCCTTATCTCAAGAGGAGAAGTTTGAGCACGGCATGGTCTCCCCCGGAGGAACCCGGGCCGGGCGGGACGGTCACTACCACGTAATAAAGTCCGCTGGCTAGGGGATTGCCCCAATTGTCTTCCATCCGCACCGTCAAGGGGCCGTAGGGAATGGAGGAATAGTCCCTTTCCTGTACCTTGCGGAAAGCCACGGTGAAAACTTGGACCTTCACGTCCGCCACTCCGCTGTAGGACGCCGGCAGTACGCTCACCGGCTCTCCGTTGGAGGGGTTGGGGTAGACCAGGGGAGTGGATTGCGGGTGGAGGGTGGCCGTGGGGGTGGGTGTGGTGGTGGAGGGGCTCACCGTAACTGTGGCGCCCGTCACCGGCAGGCCGCTGAAAAGCACCGCCTCCCCGTTGCTGCCGCTCGCCCCACTCACGCTGAAGTTGTAGGTGCCGCTCGCCCCCGATCCCAAGCTCACCGTCAGCCCAAAGGTCACGCTGGAGGACGGGGCCAGGACGTCGCTGAAAGTGAAGGTCGCCGTTGTCCCCGAGAAGGAGGCCGTGGCCACTGTTACCCCGTTATTCAACAAGGTCGCCCCCGTGACGTCCCCGCTATTCCCCCCCGAAGGCACCGACAAGGTCAGCCCGGTGAGGGTCACTGCGGTGCCCGCGGGGCTGGTGAAGGCGACCTGCTCCACTGCCACGTTGGAAGCCCCGGGCATCTGGCTGGAATTCGCCGTGCTGGCCCCTTGCGAGACCTGGACCGTTTCCGGCGTGGGATCGATCGTGGGTGTAATCGTCGCTGTAAAAGTCGAGGTAAAGCTGCTGGTGGGCGTATCCGAGGCAGTCAGGGTTCCGGTGGCGGTCGGCGTCTTGGAGGGCGTGGCGGAGGCCGTGGGTGAAGCTGAAGCCGTGGCCGTCAGGCTTGCGGTGAGCGTCGGCGTGGCGGTGGAAGTCGTGGTCGAGGTTGCGGTATTCGTGGCCGTGGAAGTGGCTGTATTGATGAAAGTCGGCGTCGAGGAGGAAGTCGCAGTGAGGGTTGTCGTCAGGCTTGGGGTGAGCGTCGTCGTAGCCGACACCGAACTGGTGGGCGTGGAAGTGGCGGTGAAGGTGGCGGTGGGAGTGGCCGTGTTCGTCGGCGTCCCGGTGTCGACCAACGTATGAGTGGGAGTCGAAGAAGGCGTGGAAGAGGCCGTGCGGGTGGCTGAATTCGTCGCTGTAGCGGTCAAGGTAGAAGTAGCCGTCGGGCTTGCGGTGGGGGTCGGCGTATCGCTGGAAGTCGCGGTCAGGGTCGCCGTCAAGGTAGCCGTGGAAGTGGCGGTGGAGCTCGCGGTTTTGGTCGGGCTCAAGGAAGGCGTCGCCGAGGCCGTGAACGTGGGCGACGACGTGGGCGTGGCCGTCGCCGAAGACGTGGCCGTCAAGGTGGGCGTGCCCGAAGGCGTCAAGCTGGGGGTCGGGGTGTCGGTGGGGATGGTTCCGGTGGCGGTGGGCGTCGAGGTGCCGGTAGTCGTGGGGGTTTGGGTGATGGTGGCCGTGGGGGACAGGGTGGGGCTGCTGGTGGGCGTGGAGCTGGCGGTGGAAGTAGCGGTCTTGGTTGGGCTCATGGAAGGCGTCTCCGTCGGCGTCGCGGTGAGGGTCGCGGTGGGCGTCAAGGTGGCGCTGCTGGTGGGCGAGGAAGTGGCGGTGAAGGTATTGGCCGGGGTATTGGTGGTGCTGGGCGTGGCCGTGGAGCTGGCGGTCTTGGTGACGGTCAGGCTGGGCGTGGCCGTGGCCGTGCCGGAGGCGGTGGAAGTGGCTGTACTTGTGTCGGTAGAGGCGGGGGTGTTCGTGGCGCTGTTAGTGGGCGTGCCGGTGGCCGTGTTGGTCGGCGTCACCGTGGCCGTGGAGCTGGCGGTCTTGGTGGCCGTGGAAGTGGGGGTAAAGGTGGGCGTGTTGGTGCCCGTGGGCTGGTTCACGGGCGTACTCGTGGGCGGAAGGGTGGCCGTGTTCACGACGATAACCGTGGGTGTGGGGCTGGCGTTCTCGAAGGTCAGGCAAACCTGGTCGATCCAGAAGGTCATGGAAACCGGGTAGGCCGGGGAAGTCATGGTCACGGCGCTTTCGGTCTGCCAATCGATGGAAGTGATGTTGGACAGTGCGTTCGTGCTGCCAGTCGGAACCGACGGGCCGCCCGGCACGGAAGGAAAGCCGTAAGTAACCCCTCCCCCATTGGGCGGGCAGGTATTCGTGCCCCAGTTTTGGCAGGTGAAATCGGCCAGGGGAACGGTGAATTGTTGCCAGGTATTGGCGGCCGTCACCGCGAAGTTATAACCGTATTGGTTGCCCAAGCCATTGGTGGCATCGGCGATGCCGGGGTTGGTGAGGTTTATCCTCAGCCAGACGCTGGAGGTGCCGTTCACGGTCATGGGCATGGTGGCCTTGCACCAAAAGGAAATCTGTTCCAGGTCGTCCAGGTTCTGGTAAGTGGAAGTGACCCCGGCCGGGGAAAGCTCGGTCCCCAGGGCGAAACCGGCGTACACCGTCTCGGACTGGCTGGTGGTGCCCGTGGGCGGGTAAACCACCTGGGTCGTCCCCCCATCGATGTCGAAGGAGCCGATGACGCGGGCCGCGTAGATGTCCCCGTCGGCGCCGCCGTCCACGCCGTCCACGATGGAAGCCGATCCCGAAACGCTAGCCAGTGGGGGCGTGGCCACGGGCGTGTTGCTGACCGTGGCCCAATCAAAGGTGAACCAGTAGCCGTCGGTGGCGTTGTAGACATCCCCATTCTGCAGGGGCGAGGAAAGCATAAAGCATTGCAGCGGGACGGGGGTGGGGGTGGGCGTGCAGGCGGAGGACCCGCAGGGGTTCACCCCGCAGGCCAGGTTGATGAAGTTGTTGGAACCGGCCATGGCCCCCCAGAGGCAAAGGCTGTCCTGGAAATACTGGAAGCCGTTGACGCCGTTGTATTCGGTGGTGCTGTCCATGAACCGGCCCCCCTGGGTCGAAGGAAGCACCATGTTCCACAG
>JASHQZ010000160.1 GCA_030038835.1 candidate division FCPU426 bacterium | reverse complement strand
TTCAACGGCCCTTTCAAACTTCGCCAGGAGCCGTTGGGCTCCGGCCCGGGTATCGTCCTTCAACTGTAGCCGCAAATAATCGAGGGATTGGGTGGCGGTCTTCTCTCTTAAGGCTTCGGCTTCAATCCTGGGGAGTGGGAGTAGGTTGGACATTCGAGGCGCCGCCCTGTTGTGGATTGCCCGCGTTGCCGGTAGTGGCCTGCCCTGGGCCTGCCTGCGGCGGGCTTGCCGGACCCGCCGAAGAGGCTTGCACCGTGGGGCTCGTAGCGCCGCTTGAAGGGGCCGTGGGTTTTGCAGGAGGAGTGGGGACGGCCGTGGCAGTGGAAGCGGGCAAGGCTTGCCCCGAGGGGCTCATGGATCCGCTCGAAGGGGTCGTCTGGCCGGTCCGCTTCGGTTCCGAGGCCATCAGGGTCACCGGGGCCGCTTCCGCGATTGTTTTATCCGTTGATTTTAATACGGCTTGGAGGATAACCGGGTAGTCTTTTTTCTCTCCTTTTTTGTCCTCCAATAGGAAGGAAAGGGTTTTTAGCTCCGAGGAGGAGACGTTCCCGATTTCCCACTCCAGGTTGTTGTCCTTCATTTTCCATGCGCCTGTGACGGCGCTGGCGACGGCGGAGGAAGTGGAGGACTTGGCCCCTGGGGTAGCGGAGCCCGGGCCGGCGGTTGTATTGGCTTGGGGATTGGCGGCGGGGAAAGGCGTGGGGGTGGCCTGCCCTGAGCTTGTCGAACCCGCCGAAGGGGCCTGCCCCAAGGAGCTCGTAAGACCGCTCGAAGGAGCCGTGACGGAAGACCCCGCCGTGACGGTTCCGTAAGGGGTGGGGGTGGCTGTGGGTTTGGGCTGGTAAGGTTCCAAACCCTTTGGAATAGGCACTTCAAAGGTCACCAGGGGCGAGGCCTTGGGGCTTTGGTTCATCAAGGTATAAGTGACGGTCCAGTAGGGGTTTTCCTTGGACGGCTGTTTGAAGGTTCCCTTGAACAGGAAGTTGAACTGGGCCATCTCGCCGTTGGGCTGGAACTTGAGGATGGTCCCGTTTTGGCCCACCATGAACCCCAGGTCCTTGTAAAACGCGATGGCGTTCAGCGAGGGTTTCCCTTCCGGCTTTTGGTGGTTGATCCACCGGCTTCCGTCGTAGTAAACGATGGTTCCGTCCTGGCCCGCGGCCCAACCGTCGTCGTCGCTTTTCATGGAAACGCTGTAAAAATCGAAACCCGAAAAAGCGCTCGTCATCTTGGTCCAGGTGGTGCCGTTATACCGCAGGATGGTGCCGAAGGCTCCCACGATCCAGGCCTGGACCTCGTTGATGACCGAAACCGAGTTGAGCCTTTCGGTGGTGGGGCTTGCGGAGAAGGGGGTCCATTTTTGGCCGTCAAAGCTCATGATGAGGCCCAGGTTGCCGACCGCCCAGCCGTTGTTCTGGCCGTACATCCCGACGCCGTAAATGTCCTGCGTCACGGTCGTGGAAGCCCCGCCGGATTGGGATACCGCGTAGACCGTCCCCCAGCTGAGGCCGTTGTAGGTCAGGATCGTCCCATTGGCCCCCACGGCCCAAACGGTGCGGGAAGGGGTCACCACGGCGCCGTAAAGCAGCTGTTGGGTGGGGGAGTTGTCCAGCGTCCAGGTGCCGTTGAGGTAATGCAGGATGATCCCCTGGGTCCCCATGGCCCAGCCCTCGTTTTCGTCGGCGAAGGCCACCGCCATGAGGTTTTCGTTTTGGGCCAGGCCGGTTTCCACCTTGGACCAGGTTGTTCCGTCCCACTTGAGCAGCAGGCCGTTGTTCCCGCAGGCCCACCCGAATTTCTTATCGACCAGGCATATTCCGTTCAAGGAGTCGGTGGCCGTGAAGGTGACGGGAAAGGCGGTCCAATAAATTACATCCGAATCCTCCTCAGCGGCGGTGGAAGCGTCGGGTTTGGAGGCCGCAGCGGGGCTTAAGGGGTTGACGGCGCCGCTGCCCGAGCAGCCCACGGCCAATAAGCCAATGGCGGTTAGGGCGAGCAAGCTCCGCAATATTCCCGCCTTTTCCAGGCGGGGAAGGGCCATCGGGCCGGCAGAAGAGTGGGTGGGTCTCATCCTTGGCGTAGGGCCTTGCGGCCCCCGCCCTAAACAAGGCGAGGCCAAACGCGGGAAAAGGTTCATTTCCGTATCCTACCTTAGGACGCGGAACCTCCGCAAGGTGGGCCCCTTAAAACAAAAAAACCGCCCCGGCGAAGGCCGGGGCGGTGGAGGGGGATGGAACGTCAGGCCTTTTCGCCTTTGGCCTGTTCCGTTTGGGGCGCCGGGGCCGGCTCGGCCTTGGGGGCCTCGGCCGGCTCCGCCGGAACCGTCTCGACGTTGGCGGCGGTGGCGGTTTCCAAAGCGCCCTCGCTGTGCACTTGGAGGGCCTTTTTGCCCTCTTGGATGCGGGCGTCCTTCTTGTTCAACTTGCCGCGCAGGTAGAACAGCTTGGCACGGCGCACCTTGCCGGAACGGGTGGGTTTGATATCCTTGATCATGGGCGAATTGTAGTAAAAGGTCTTTTCCACGCCCACGCCGTAGGAGATCTTCCGCACGGTGAACTTCATCTTTCCACCCGAACCCTGGATGCCGGTCACCAGGCCTTCGTAGATCTGGATGCGTTCCTTCTCGCCTTCCTTGATCCTCAGGGAAACCTTGACGGTGTCACCTACCTTGAAGGGCACGTTTTTCCGGATGACCTGGCCATCCTCTATTTTCCGAATCGTCGCGTTCATGACTGCAAACTCCCTAATCCAGTTTTGAGTTCTGAGTGCCGAGTTCTGGGCTCTGGAAGTTCTCGAACCCTTGTTCAAGAACTCACATTAACTCAAAACTCATAACTGCCAACTCATAACTTCATTTTTTGTTCAAGTTCTTCTTGCGCTTCGCGCAAGAGTTTGAGGTCCGCTTCGGCCAGGGCGGCTCTCTCTAAAAGGTCCGGCCGCTTCGCCAAAGTGTTCTTCAGGGACTCTTTCTTTCTCCACCTTTCGATCCGGGCATGGTTGCCCGACAATAGGACCTCCGGCACCTTCATCCCCTGAAAGGAGCGGGGACGAGTATAGTGCGGATAATCCAATAATCCATTAAAAAAGCTGTCTTTTTCCACCGACTGGCGGTCCCCCACCACTCCCGGTAGGAGGCGCACCAAGGCGTCCACAAGGACTGCGGCGGCCGGTTCCCCGCCGGTCAGGACGTAATCACCCAGGCTTACCTCGCCGTCGATCCATTTCATCAACCGCTCATCCACGCCCTCGTAATGGCCGCAGATTAAAAGGATCGATTTCTCGCGGGACAACTCCACCGCCAGGGCGTGGTCGAAGCGCCGTCCCTGGGGCGACATCAACAGTGTTTTAACTTTTTTGCGGCCGCGCCGGATAGCGGAAAGGGCCCTCACCAGGGGTTCGGGTTTCATCACCATGCCCGCGCCGCCTCCATAGGGGACGTCGTCCGCCGTATGGTGCTTATCGGTGGTGTACTTCCGCAAATCATGCAGGCGGATGTCCACCGCCTTCTTGGCCACCGCCCGCTTTATCATGCTCACGGTCAAGGGCCCCTCAAAATAGCCGGGGAAGAGGGTCAGGATGTCAATCCTTCGACATCCCCCTTTAAATAAGGGGGCCTGCTCAGGACGAGCCGCGCTCGTACTGAGGGACGCCTTGGATATCTTTTTTACATTACGGTTTGGCGTCATCGAAGTATTAATCCGCGGTGTCCGCATCGATTTCTTCCGGAAGTTCGACGGTCATGCGCCGGGCCTTCAAGTCCACTTCCTTAACCACGGATTTCAGCGCCGGGACCAGGGTTTCCTTGTCCCCCCTGCGCACCACGCAAATTCCGTTAGCCAGGCCGTCCATCACTTCCTCGATGAAGCCCAGGTCTTCGCCCTTCATGGTCACCACGGCCAGGCCCACCAAGTCGTCCAGATAATAGCTGTCGGGTGGGAGGCCCGGCTTCTCCCCTTCCAAAACCGCCAGGTAGGCGCCCCGAAGGGCTTCGGCTTCCTCCACCCCCACCACTTCTTTCAGGCGCACCACCGCATCCCCATCGGGGTGGGGGAAGGAACGGATGACCGTCACTTTCTTTAATTCTTTGCCATCCTTCACCAGGCGCAGGGGCTTGCAGGACGCCAGCCGGTCCAAGCCCGAACAGGACAAGGAAACCTTCACCTCGCCCTTGAGGCCGTGTGGCCGGACGATGGTCGCCAGAACGATGAAATCGTTGGATGGGATTTGGGGCGCCGAACCTTCCGGGCCATTCGACAAGCTCATGGATTTTTAAAAGGCCCTGAGGCCCTCGAAGGGTTACTCAACGACTTCGAGGGAGTATTTCAAACCATGCTTTGCGCAGGACGCGGAGACAAGGGTGCGCAGGGCCTTGATGGTTCGTCCCTGCTTTCCGATGACCTTGCCGTAGTCGTCCTTGGAAACCCTCAGTTCCAGGACCGTCAAGTTACCTTCCAGCCTTTGCTGGATCGCTACGCTCTCGGGCTTGTCCACCAGCGACTTCGCCACGTATTCAATGAGTTCTTTCATCTTTGCCTCACTTCGACTTTGAGCCGTCGGCCTTAAAAACCTTTGCTGACGGCTGGGAACTAATGACTGCCGTTAGGCTTTTACCCCGGCCTTTTTCAGGATGCCTTGGACGGTTTCGGAAGGGATCGCCCCTTTTTTCATCCACTCCAGGGCCGCTTCCTTTTTAAGGTTCAAAACCTGGTTTTCTTCCTTGGCCCGGGGGTTATAGGTCCCCAGGTCTTCCACCCGCCGGCCCTTTCCGGACATTGTGGAATCCAACACCACGATGCGGTAACTGGCTTTTTTATTGCTTCCGATGCGTTTCAAACGGATCTTGACGGACACAAATCCTCCTCAACGAGCTTAACTGGTGAACAGATCGAAATTTCAAGGACCCGGTAGGGCTCCATTTCCCCGCCCCCAAAGGGCATAGGGGAGAGAATTTTAAAAACCCCCTCCTTCCTTGTCAAGGAAATAGGCCGAAAAGGGCCAAAATTCAGGTTCAGAGGATGGAAC
>JASHQZ010000159.1 GCA_030038835.1 candidate division FCPU426 bacterium | reverse complement strand
GGATTCGACAAGATTTTTGACCCGAACGTGCAGTTCGGTGGTGGAAAAAGGCTTGGTGAGGAAGTCGTTGGCGCCCGCGTCCAAGGCCGCCATTTTGGTTGGATCGTCGGCCCGGGCGGTTAAAAGGACGGTGGGGATGGCTCGGGTCGAAATCGTCTCTTTGAGGATACGGCAGGCCTCAATGCCGTCCATTTCCGGCATCATCATGTCCGGGAGGATGAGGTCGGGAAGGTATTGACGCGCTTTCTCGACGGCCTGGCGGCCGTCCACGGCCTCCAAAACCTCGTAATGTTTTTCCAATTGGGTCTTCAGGAAACGCAGCATATCCGGCTCGTCGTCCGCGACCAGCACTTTGGGCTTTTTGTTGTTCCCAAACACGTCCGGGCGCAGGGTATCGGCCACCGCAGTCATGGCCGGGAAGAGCTCGGCGCGCCGGTAAAGTTTCTCCAGCCATTGCTGGTCCGTAGTCGGCGGCTGGGCCGAATCAGCGGCCAGTTTTTCCGCTGCGGTTTCGGCCGGAAGGGCAATTGTCTTTTCCAGAGGTACCCGCACGGTCATTGTGGTGCCTTCTCCCAACCGGCTTTCCGCTGTTACGGTTCCGCCCTGGACCTCCACGAGCTCCTTGACCAAGGACAGGCCAATACCCGTTCCTTGGTATTTCCGCTGGGCCGAGAAATCAGCCTGCCAGAATCGATCGAAAATATGCGGGAGGTCTTTGTCCGAAACGCCCATGCCCGTGTCCGCCACTTTTAAGACCAATGAGGTTTCTTCTTCCCGGGCCGACAACACGATCTTTCCGCCAGCGGGAGTGAATTTGACGGAATTGAAAAGAAGGTTGAGGAGTATTTTTTCCAATTTGTCCCGGTCGGCCAGGACGCTCCCCAGGCTTTCCGCCATGGAATAAGAAAGGTTGATTTTTTTGTCCTTAGCTGCTCCTTGCACGGAAAGAGTGATCCCCTTAATGAATTCCGGGACTTTCAAGGGTTCCTTGTGGACCTCCATGCGCCCCGATTCCAGCTTCACCAAGTCCAGGAGGTCGTTGATGAGCTTTAAAAGCCTCATGGCGTTGTCCTGCATGATCTTGAGTATGTTCCGGGTTTCTGAGTCGAACAAATGACCTTTTTCCCTCTGGAGGGTTTCCAAGGGCGCGATCAGCAGCGTCAAGGGCGTACGAAGTTCGTGACTGATGTTGGCGAAAAAGCGGGTCTTCATCTGGTCCAATTCGACCAGTTTCTGGTTGGATTCCTCCAGTTTTTTCCTGTTCATATCTAATTCATACCGGAGGTTGAACTCTCGGATGCGCAGCTGGTAAGTGAAATATCCACCGATCACCACCACGACGGCGGTAAGCAACAGGAAATAAATGTTGTTATAGAAGATGCCGCCTTGAAGAACGGGCCCATGCTTGAAGCAGGCCGCCAGGTAAAACAATAGGGTAAGGCTCGCCACAGGAATGATTTCCTGGAAGGACCAGGGAAGCAGGAGACTCATGGAGACGAGGACTAGGCATAAGCCGGCGTAATAGGGCGAGGAAGCCCCCTCGGTGGCGTAAATCATCCAGGCGATGCAGGCACTGGGAAGAAGCGGCAGGAGGAAGGTCAAAAGCCGGTATTGGCGCTGGCCCCACGGAAGATAAAGCAGTCCCAAAACTACGGCACCTAAAAGGGCGCAGATAAAACGAACGACGAGGAACTGTTGGACGAACGCAGGATAAACGTTTTGGTCCAAAGTCGTGCCTGCGGGCATGAGAAGGATAATGAGCCCCGAGCCAATTTTGGTCAGCCGGATCTTTTGCTGTTTTTCATATTCTTGAAAAGACTTTTGGATTTCGGGGTTGTTCTTGGGTTTATTAGAATTCAAGAAAACCGCCTTTTTGTCGAGGCCAGCTTTCCATCAGTGTTTCGAGACGTCCGGTCATCATTTTTCCTTCTTTCGAACTTCCATGAAAATATTGACTCCTGTCGGGTCCGTTGAAATCTTACAGTCATCCGGGCAGCAACCTTCCGGAGTCAAAGCTATGAAATTGGCGCGGTCGCGGTAGACCAGATGCCATTCAAGGAAGCACTCCATGCCGGACTTGATGGGATTTGAGACGTCCACGTTGGTGGCAACCAGGAGGCCGCCCGGGGCCAGGTGGTTGTAAAAGTGGGTCATCAGCCTTTTGCAGATGCGGTCCGAGAGGTAGTCGAAAAGGCCGGCGCAATAAATGAAGTCGTAGGAAGGTTCCAAGGCGAGGCCCGGGGTTTCCTTAGACGCTTCCTTGAGGATTTGATTCACCGATTTTTTAACACACTGGATCTCCATATTGCGCTGATGGCGGGTCTGTAAGTCCCTCAGTATTTTCTCCGTGTATTCCAACGTTTCGTCGTTGAAGTCCATGAGGGTCAACCGAGACTTCTCACAAAGGCCGTCTTGGGCGATGAAGCGTTGCACTTCCCAGGCCGGGCCGCAGCCTAGGTTGAAGACTTGGGCTGTCCTTCCCAGCCGCGAACAGCGGAGGGTTTCATCCTTTAACCTTTCAGTAAGGTATTGGATCCTGTTGCGGTGGGCTTCACAAGGGGCCTGACTTAAAAAATGGCAGTTGAGGACCTTGGAAAAGAGCGAGCTACCCTCGAAAGGGTTTCGCAGCATCATGTTGACCATCTCATAATCCCCTGCATAACCTAAGGGCTTATTGAAAACCCTGAAAACAAAGGGGGAGCAAAGGATGAGGGGATGAATTTGACGGCGGCCATAGGCCCGGTGGATAGTTTGGAGTTCCTCCGGGATACTTCTGGAGGTAATTTCGAATTTCTCGAAAACGTCCTTGATGGCGGGAAAAATCGGCTCCTCCAACTGCTGGATCACCTCGTGCTCGATTTCCATCCTATTCCCGCCCGGATTTGACCTTACGCCCAATTCCAACTGGTCCATCCAACGCCTTAAGTCAATTAGGAAGGTCTGCATGTCCGCGATGACGACCTTAAACTCCGGGGCGACCTGGTAATTCTTCCGCCACTCCACCATGAAGCTTTGGAATTCTTCCTGAAGCTTCTGGGGCCCTAAAGTGTTGGCAAAAAGGTCCACATCCAGCCAACTATCCTCTAAGGTGGACTCGCAGACCAGCATGATGCCGGTGTTGAGAAGGTTGCTCACGACCGCCCGGCCGGAATAAACCATCCGGTCGTTCATGATGATCCGGAAGTCCTGCAAGACTTCGGAAAGCTGGAGAATGCTGTAAGGATTATAAACCTCGAAGACAACCACGTAACGGGTTAATCTTAGGAGGGTGGCTCGGACTTCGGCTCCCTGGCTGTTGCGACAAACGATAAGAGTGTCCCGGCTGCTTGTAGGAGTGGCCATGTGAATTTTTCTCGTCCAAACTGAAAGTTGTGCGGCAGAGATGGGTTTGGAAACATATATATATTGGCCAAGTTAACCCTTTAATCGATATGATGAATCTTAGAAAGATGAATCTTAGACAAGAAAAACCAAAATTTCAAAGTTTCGTTTTAAGGTTAATTCTTTTTAGTTGTTTTTCTGTCTTAATTTTAAAATAAGATAATTTTTTAGATAAAAAATGTTGTATTAGTGGCTTATTTAAAAGAGAGACAGTTGGTCGGGCGAAACACCCGCCAAAGCCTTTCTTTTCCGCTCAGGTTTTGAGCGGGGCTGGGAAGACAGGAATGGTATGGGAGCTGTTTCAAAATCGGTTTTAGGATTTTGAGGTGGAGCGATAGGGATCGCCGCTGGTTGAGCAGGTGCCGCTGGGGCCGCCAGGGATGAAATGGAAAGCGGGGGCGTTGGAACCGGTTCCGTTTTGTTTTTTTC
>JASHQZ010000017.1 GCA_030038835.1 candidate division FCPU426 bacterium | reverse complement strand
TTCACGTACTCATGATAGGCCGAGAGGGCGCAGACTTGGAAGCCCCGCCAGCCGTCCAGGAAGCCCAGTTTGAGCAGGAACATCTTGAGGAAGAGCCAGGGGGGCATGAAAACCAGGTAGGCCCGCCAGAACAACCTTTTCTTTTTCGGCGCGCTTTGGCAGAAAAGGTCCGAGTAGCGTTCCATCTTCTCCAGGTACTGTGCGATGGAGTGGTAGGTGTAATGGTTCATGGGTTGCCTCAGCGTGAGGGTTTTCCCCTTCACTTCCAGCCCCTCGTGCACCGGCCGGTTGGAGAACTGGCCCCTGCCCCTTCGGATGAGCCGAAGTTGCGCGTCCGGCCACCAGCCGCAGTGGCGGATCCACTTGCCCAGGAAAAAGGCCCGGCGCTTGATGAAATAGCCGTCCACTTCCGGTGGAGGCGGCGAGGCGAGGACGGATTCGATTTCCTGCGCCAGGGCCGGCGTGAGTTCCTCGTCCGCGTCCAGGGACAAGACCCAATGCCCCTTCACTTTCCCGAAGGCCCAGTTCTTCTGGTCCGCGTAGCCCTTCCAGGCGCGCTCCACCACCTTGGCGCCCAGCTTCCCGGCCAGGGCCGCGGTCCTGTCCCGGCTTTCCGCGTCCACCACCAGGGTTTCGGGTTTCTGGGAGAAGGACAGGCTCTTGAGGCAGCGGGCGATGTTTTTTTCCTCATTGAGGGTAATGATGACCACGGAAAGAAGGCCGCGGCGGGGGCGCGGAGACGAAGGGACGGCGGATTTGTTTGGATGGATCTTGGCCAATGTCGGATCCCGTTATTTCTTGACCGCGGTGATGCGCCGAAAGGGGGGAAAGGCGCAAAACTGGACTCCCGAAACCTCGGCCTTTTGAAAGCCCGATTTTTCCAGGTCCTCCAGGGTTTGGCGGTTGTACTGGAAATCCTGGAGGGCCAGCCGCCCCCCCTTCCTCAGCACCCGGGCCGCCTCGCGCAGGACTTGGAGCCGGCCTTCCCTTTCCTTAACGCGGTGGAGCGCCAAATGGGCGGTCACGACGTCGAAGCGGCCCTTGGGAAAGGGCATGTGCCGCATGTCGCCGGTTACCACCTCCGCCCTTTTTTCCAGCCCGGCGGCCTGGAGATTGGAAAGGGTTTTGGACCGGCTATTGCCGAAAAGGTAGGTTTGGGACCAGTCGTCCAGGCCCGTGGCTTTCCCCCGTGGAAGCCGCTGCGCCGCCAAAAGCAGGAGCATGCCCCGCCCGCACCCCAGGTCCAACAGCCTTTCCTTGCCCCTTAACCGCAGGGCGTCCAACAGCCTCCCGCAAGCGATCCACTTGCCCCGCCAGCAGGTCCACAGCATCCACAAGGCCACCGACACCAAAAGCAGGCCGAAGAGGAGGAAAAAGAGTCCCAAGAGCCCGCTGGTGGAAACCTGGAGGGAGTGCCGGCGCAAAGCCAGGGCCAGGACCGCCAGCAAAAAACCTCCCCCCAGCAGGTAGGCCGTCACCTGGGGTGCGTCGATGTCGTAGTCGGTGAAGGCGGGAAGGGCGCCGGGTCCGCTGGTTTTCCTCATGTTTTTTCCAGCCTTAAAGGGTTTTAACCGGCAACGGGGGACTGCCGGCGAACGGCGGGCGTCCGGCTGTGCCAAAAGGCCCAAAACATCAAGAGCAGGTGGAACGGGATCAAGGCCGCCAGTTGCGGCCCGCTGAAGGAGGTCCCGGTCCCGCCGGTGGCCACCGTGTAAATATTGATGGGCAGGGAGACGCTCCAAAACAGGAGGATTCCGTAACAGGCCCCGCGCCGGGTTTTGGAAAAGAGGAGGAGGGCCGCCAGGGCGGCTTGGGCCGCGCCGGTCAGCCAGACCAGCAGCTTGGGCTGGGGAATGACGGAGGGGATGAAGTGGACGAAGTAGTCCGGCTTGAGGAAATGCGCAGCTCCGGCGAAGAGGTAGGTGAAGGCCATGGCGCTCAGGCTGATTTTTTGGAGCATGCCCCCATCATATAACAAGGCTCATCCTTCGATAAGGCCCCTCCGGCCCTAAAAGCCCGGCTCTTGGGGTGGGAAGCTCCTGCCCCGCAGAAAAAGCTCCTCTTTCAAGGATTCCTGGAAGGCGTCCACCGGCGTGGGGTAGTTTTCCATGAATTCCTGGAATTCCAAAATCTCGAAGGCGTTGCGGACCTCCGGGTTCATCCCCGTGAGGAGGAACCTTCCCCCTTTTTCCACGATTCGCTTGCAGGCCGCCAAAAGGAGGCTCCAGCCGGAACTGCTGACGAAATCCGCGCCGGTCAGGTCAAAAAGCACCTTCTTGCCTTTGCAAACGGGGTAGATGTTCTCCAGGTTTTGCTCGAGCGGCCCCAAAGTCCCGATCCGCACGTCCCCCTTGATCCGCAGGGTGAGAAAATCCGGGTATTGGTTGTCGAAAGCGATGTTGACGCTGACCTTTTCCATGACAGCCTCCTTATTTGTTTTAGGGTCGGGAGCAAAATCCCCGGCCCTGATGGAGGCGCATTGTGCCGTAAAAGGCTAAAAGGGTCTTATACCTTTGGTATAAAAACCGGGATAAATTTTTCATGCTCCGGTGGGGTGAAAACGCCCGAAAGAACCAAAGGGGCCGGGATAGGCCGGCCCCTGGAGGATGAAAAGGGGAGGGGATTAAAAGGTTTGTTCGGCGGCGCCCGAGGCTACCGGGGGCCAGAGTTCCTCGGGATGGTCGCGCAGGTTCTTCAAGAGGTAGCGTCGGCGCTGCTTCATCTTCCCGCTTTCGTTGCTTTCCTCCGAGGCCTCGGCCAGGAGTTCCGCGTCCACCGTCTCCACCTTGTCGTAGATGCCCTGCCAGCGTTTCTTGACCGTGATGAGGGAAATGCCAAGGGCCGCCGCGATTTCCTCGTCCGTCTCCCCCAGGAGGGCCCGCTTGAGGATTTCCTGTTCCGGGGGCTGGAAGTTGAACCGGGGCGAGCCCAAAAGCGCGATGGCCGCGGCCGCCGTGCCGGGTTTCCTGCGGGCGGCCTCGGCGGTGATGCCCATCAGGAAGGGATGGCCCTTTTCCACGGCGGGCGGCAGGTACTTGGTGCCCAGGAATTCCTTGTAGTCGCGGTAGGTGTCGCAGCCCAGGTTGGTGATGATCTCCCTTTCCTCGACCTCGTAAACCTCCTCGGCGAATTCCTTCACCCGGTAGCCCGCTATCAGGGTCAGGAAGGCCTGGGTGCAGAACTGCCGGATCTTGATGAAATTCTCCAGGTCGTACCTTTGGAAATCCCAGCCGTAATGCAAGGCCACCACGTTGAGCCCCCGCCCCGTCTGGGCCGGGTGCACGTCGGCTTTCTTGAGGAAGGGCCGGATGCCCCTTTTCCATTTCTCCATCGCCCTCAGGTGGGTGAAGGGGGGGAGGGTGGTCTTGAGCTCCTCCATGAACCGGTCGGTGGCGAACATGCTGATGCCGAATCCCACGTGCCGCTGGTCCGCCGGCTGATCCCGGTCCTCGATCACCTGGGAGATGCAGCAGCCGTCCTCCAGGAGGGCCGTCCAAAAGGCGATGACGTCCTTCTTGAGCCTCTCATCGTAGTGGAAACGGCCGCGCACGAAGGGGTAACAGGCTTCCAGGTCGCCGGGGGTGGTGAGGCGGTAGTTGAGGTACATGGGCCGCGTTCCTTTCCGCTTTCATTCGGGGGAAGGTGAGGATTTTATCCGCTGTCCGAGGGGCTTTTCAAGGCCAAGGGGGACAAAATTGGGGCGGAACCTAAAGAGGTTTTCCGGTTGTTCCGCCGCCGTTAAAACAAAAGCCCCGGCCTTGGGCCGGGGCTTTTACCGTAATTCAAAATTTAGAACTCAAAATTGCCGTTACTACTCGTCCGCCTGCAGGAAAGCGAACAAATTGTCCCCATTGCGCCACACGTAGAGCCTTACGCCGTCCTTGAGGTCGCTTTTTTTCAAAACCACGGCCAGTTGGTTGGCCGAGACGATGGGCGTATTGCCCACCTTCAGGATGACGTCCCCGGGTTGGAGGCCCGCGGCGGCGGCGGGTGACTGCTGCGCCACGTTGGTCACCACCGGGCCCTTGGGCGCGCCTTCCGGAAGCTGGCTGGTGATGTCGGGGGTTTGGTCCTGGAACGCCAGGCCCAGGTTTTCGACCGTGCCTTGGCCCGGGGTGCTGTTGCTCCCATTGTCCCCGCCGGGGGCCGCCGGGTTGGCGGAGGTTTCCTTGAGCTCCTGGAGGGTGACGGGCAGGGTGCTTTGCTGGCCGTTGCGAAGGATGGTGATTTCCACCGTTTCCCCCGGGTTATGGGTGTAAAGCTTGGCCACCAAGTCCCCCGAACTGGTCACTTTCTCGCCATTGACCGCCAGCACGATATCGCCCGCCTTCAAGCCCGCCTTCTCGGCCGCGCTGTCCGGGTTGATCTCGGACAAGAGCGCCCCTTCGGTGTTGTCCAGGCCGAAACTCTTGGCCATCTCGGGCGTTAGGGCCTGCACGATGCAGCCCAGGCCCGCCCGTACGATCTTGCCGTGGTTCACCAGGTCCTCGGCGGCCTTCCGGGCGATATTGGAGGGGATGGCGAAGCCGATGCCGACCGACCCGCCCGACTGGGTGTAGATGGCGCTATTGACGCCGATCACCCGGCCCTCGATGTCGCAAAGGGGGCCTCCCGAATTGCCGGGGTTGATGGAGGCGTCGGTCTGGATGTAGTTTTGGATTCCCTGGTCCTCGTTCACCTCCACGCTGCGGCCCTTGGCGGAAATGACGCCGGTGGTCACCGTGTGGTCCAGGGCGAAGGGGTTGCCGATGGCGATGGCCCACTGCCCCACGCGGATGGCGTCCGAGTCGCCCAACACTGCATAAGGGAAGGCCTTGGCGCCGTCGGAGATCTTGATCACCGCGATGTCCACGCGCTCGTCCTTGCCCACGATCTTGGCCGGGTAGGTGGTTCCGTCCTCCAGGGTGACGGTGACCTTCTCCGCCTTGCCCACCACGTGGGCGTTGGTCAGGATGTAGCCCTCGGGCGTGATGATGACGCCCGATCCCAGGCTGCGCTGTTTCTGCTTGTACAGGCGCTGGTTGGGCATGCCGTGGGGGCCGTAGAAAAAGAAATTGAAGAAATCGTCCGGGCTCCCGAAATCCCCGAAGCCGCGGACGTCCTCGGTCCACTCGGAGCTGATGTTGACCACGGCCGGGCCCACCTTGGCCGCCACGTCGATGAAGGCGTTCTGGAGGGCGACCGCCGCGCTGTTGGCGTGGTCCATGGGAGCCGCGGCCTCGGTAGGAAGCTTCCATTCCTCGGCCGAAGCCAGCATGGGAGCCAGTCCGTAAAGCCCCAGGGCGCCGGCGAGAAGAAGGCGCAGGGCCGGGAGATGGAGACGGCGCACAGGGCTCAAGCTCGGGTGGGATGACATGGGATACCTCCAAATTTCAATAAATAAAATCAGGCTTCCGGGTTTCCCCGCTCATTTTGAGGGTGGATCCGCCGGGATTTCAACAGCTGGTCGATCTCCGGGTGCTGGCAGGACAATTTTATGACGATCTGCACGCCCGAAAGGTTGACCCCGCAGGTTCTGACGAGATAGTTGATGCATTCGAGCCGTTCGATGTCGTTCCGCGAGTAAAGCCGGGTTTTGCGCAGGGTGCGGCAGGGCGCGATGAGTCCCAGCCGCTCGTACTGGCGGATGGTCTGCTCGTGCAGTCCCAAGAGCTGCGCCACCACACTGATGGTATAAACCGGATGTTCCGGGTTGACTTCCATGAACCTTCCCTCGAGCCGGTCGGCGCCCCCGGGACGCCGGAAATTCCCACCGAACGGAATTCTAACTTAAGTGCGAAGTTGGAAGTCCGCGATTTTAAGTTAAGGTAATTCTCCGCCCTTCTTAAATTAAGAAGAACGGAGAATTGACAGCAACCTAGAACTTAAAACTCAAAACTTAGAACTGGTTTTATGCAACGTAGTCCTTGAGGTTGTCCGCTTCCTTCGAGGCGCGGATCTTCTTCATGGCCCGCTCCTCGATCTGGCGCACCCTCTCCTTGGAGATGTTCAGGCGCTTGCCGATCTCGTCCAGGGTCTGGCTGCCCTTGCCGTCCAGGCCGTAGCGCCAGGTGAGGATCTTCTCGTCCCGGCGGTCGAGCGTTTTCAGGGCCATTTGCAGCTTCTCGGTGAGGTCCTTGTCCATCAGGGCCTTCTCGAAGTTGTCCTGGTCCCTGGGATCGCGCAGGAACTCGATGATGGGTTTCTCGCTGTCGCCCACGCGCGTGGTGTCCAGGGAGAGGTAGCCGTGGCTGAACTGCTGCACCTCATCCAGGGTTTCCCTGTTAATATCGGCCTTTTGCATGACCTCGGCGTCGGAAACAGGCCCGCCGCCGGCCTTGAGCCGCAAGGCCTCCACCTGCTTGGTGATGCGGCGGATCTTCTTGGTCTGGCTCTGGGGGATGCGCACCATGTCGGCCTTGTCCAAAATGGCCGCCAGGATGGACTGGCGGATCCACCATACCGCGTAGGACACGAACCGCACGCCCCTTTCGGGGTCGAAGGTGCGGGCGGCCTTCATCAAGCCCAGGTTGCCCTCGTTGATGAGGTCCAGGAACGACAGCCCCCGGTTGCGGTAGGTCTTGGCGATGGAAACCACGAAGCGCAGGTTGGATTCCACCATGCGGGTCAGGGCCTTTTCGTCGCCCTTTTGGGCGGCGCGGCTGACGGCTTTCTCTTCCTCGGGGGTTAAAAGGGGAATGCGGGCAATCTCTTTGAGATACGTCCCCACTGATTTTTCTTCGCTGACAAAGGGTAACTTTTCCATGTCTCTCTCCTTTTCAAAA
>JASHQZ010000158.1 GCA_030038835.1 candidate division FCPU426 bacterium | reverse complement strand
CCTTTTCCAGAATTTTCCCTGCGACATGTCGGACGCGTCCTTGACCGTGGCCTCTTATCCCTTCAATTTGGCCGTGAACCCCCAAATCCGTTTCCCCCATCCCCGGTGGTTCGCGGTTTTGGCCAACGACAACTACCGGCCCTTCCTGATGCGGCGTTTCCCCTGCGGCCGGTGGTTTCAGCTTTCCGGGGACTTGGACCGCCCGGACGGCGGGCTGGGCTTGGGGCTTTTTCCCCTGGCTTCCATCCCCGGCCCGACCCTGGAAGCCTGGTCCAAGGCGAATAACGCCTTCGCGGAAGTCGCCTATGCCTTTCTCAGCCGGCCCACGGGAACGGATTATTCCAAACCCCTGGAAGCCTTGGACCAGTTTCACGGTTTGATGCAAGGGGACCCCTTCCTGGAATCCTGTTATTCGGAGAAATCCTACTACCTCTATTTTCAAAACGGCGCCTTTGGCGACAGGCAAAAATGGGCGGATTTCGAGTCGGCTTTCCAAGCCTTGCGCCAGGCCCTGGGCCACGGCTATCCGGCGGCCCACCTGCTGAACGAATATGGAAGCTGCCTGATGCTCATGCGCCTTTATCCCGAGGCCGAGAAAGCTTTCGAGGAAGCCATCCAAGCCAATCCCTCTTTTTCGCCGGCTTCCGATAATTTGTCCCTTCTCCGCCGGCGTTTATCGGGAAACCCTGCCCCCTCCCCCTAGCCGGCGTTGGTCTATCGATTTGGCCGCCCTTTACTGTCTGCTATACTGCCCTCAGCCCTTTTCCCCGGCCCCCCAAAGGGCTGTTCGGGAAAGGCCTTTCATCACTCCTTTGAATATTTCCGTAAGAACGGCGGCATGAACCCAACCCCGAATGAAACCGAAACCCACGGCTTTGAGGGCCTGACCGTCGCGGCCTTCGAGAGCCGCATGGCCAAGGAAATGGAGGAACTGATCATCCGCCAGGGCGGCTTGCCGCGGGTGGCTCCCTCCATGCGGGAAATCCCCCTTTCCGAGAACAAACCCGCCTTCCAGTTTTTCGAAAGCCTCCAGCAGGGCAACGTGGATGTCATCGTCTTCATGACCGGGGTGGGCACCCGCATCCTCTTTGACGCCCTGGAATCCAACTACGCGCCTTCCCGTATCCAAAAAGCCTTCAAACACGCCACCCTGGTGGCGCGGGGGCCCAAGTCGGTCAAGGCGCTTTCAGAAAGGAAGATGCGGCCCTCCGTGGTGGTGGCCGAACCCAACACCTGGCGGGAAATTTTGGATGCCTTGGACCACCAGCACCCGGTCAAGGGGCTCAACGTGGCCGTGCAGGAATACGGAGTTTCCAACAATGAATTCACCGACGCCCTTCGCGCGCGGGGCGCCAAGGCCGTCGTGAGCGTGCCGGTTTATAAATGGGCCCTGCCCGAGGACGCCCGGCCCTTGCTCCACCTGGTCGAATCCATCGCGGCGGACGAGGCGGCGGTGGCGCTCTTTACCAGCGCTACCCAGATCCAACACGTCCTCCAGGTGGCCAAGGGGATCGGCCTGGAGGAAAAAATCAAGGAGGCCTTGAGCCGGATGGTGGTGGCTTCCGTGGGGTCGGTTTGCAGTGAGGCCTTGCGGGAGGCGGGCCTGGCCGTGGACTTGGAGCCTGAGCACCCCAAAATGGGCTTCCTGGTAAAGGAAGCCGCCGAAAAATGCCGGGAGATCCGCCAAAAGAAAATCGCCGCCTCGGTGCGGATCCGGCCGGGCCAGGCCAAGACCGTCCCCACCACCATTCAAAACAGCCTCTTCCTAAAAGCCTGCCGCAGGGAGCCCACCTCCCGCACGCCGGTTTGGATCATGCGCCAGGCGGGCCGGTACCTCCCCGAATACCGGTCGGTGAGGGCCAAGGTGTCGTTCATGGAACTGTGCAAAACCCCCGAGCTGGCCGCCGAGGTGACCGTCACGGCCCAGCAAATCCTGGACGTGGACGCGGCCATCCTCTTCGCCGACATCCTCCTGATCGCCGAGCCGTTGGGTTTCCAGCTTACTTTCGCCGAAAACGAGGGGCCCAGGATCCACAACCCCTTCCGGGCGCCGGAGGACCTCAAGCGGCTGGAGCCGGTGGACGGGGAATTCGACCTCGGCTACGTGATGCAAGCCGTGCGCTTGGTCCGCTCCGGCCTCAAACCCGACATCCCCCTCATCGGTTTCGCGGGCGCCCCCTTCACCCTGGCCTCCTACCTCGTCGAAGGCGGCGGCTCCAAGGACTACTACCACACCCGCACCGTCATGGCGGACATCAAGGTTTGGGACGACTTGATGAAGCGGCTGGTGGAAGCCACGGTTTCCTACCTGAACGCCCAAATCAACGCCGGGGCCCAGGCCGTGCAGTTGTTCGATTCCTGGGTGGGCATCCTCACCCCCGAGGAGTTCCAGCGCCTGGCCCTTCCCTACCTGAGGACCCTCATCCACGGCTTAAAACCGGGCGTTCCCGTCATTTATTTCGGGACCCAGACCGCGCCCTTTTATCCCTACCTCAAGCCGACCGGCGCCACGGTCATCGGCGTGGACTGGCGCGTGGACCTGGACAAGGCGTGGAAACAGCTGGGCGACGTGGCCATCCAGGGCAATTTGAACCCCGAAATCCTGCTGACCGAACCCATCCGGGTGAGGATGGAAACGGAAAAGGTGCTCCGCCAGGTGAACGGCCGTCCCGGCCACATCTTCAACCTGGGCCACGGCATCCTGCCCCAGACGCCCCTGGAGAACGTCCGAGCCATGATCGACACGGTCAAAAACTGGAAGCCCTGAGGATTTTGAACCACAGGGACAAAGGGTAAAACTTTTCTTTTTCAAATCCTCCTAATATTTTTTGCCTTACTCTGTGAACTCTGTGGTGAAAAGGTCCTTTTTGAAATCTTTCGACGCTGTGGTGCTCATCGGCTTCGGCGGGCCGGAAAAGCCCGAGGACGTGGTTCCCTTTTTGGAGGATGTCACTGCGGGCCGGGGCGTGCCGCCCGAGCGGCTCAGGCTGGTGGCCAAGCAGTATGAGCAAATCGGCGGCGTTTCCCCCTACAACCGCCTGACCCGGGACCAAGCCGGAGCCCTTCAAAAACTTTTAAATTCAAGGGGCCTGGAGATCCCCGTCCATTTGGGATTCGCCCATTCCAACCCCCGGATCGCCGATACCCTCGTTGAACTTTCCCGCCAGGGAAAAATGAATATCTTCGCCGTCATCATGGCGCCCCACCGCAGCCCCGCCTCTTACGACAAATACGTGAAAAAAGCGGAGGAGGCCCTGGAAACCATGAAGGCCCTGGGCCTGGGCCTGCCCCAAATCATCTACGCGCCCGAATGGCACAACCGGCCCGGCTTTATCAACGCCATCGCCGACCGGGTCAAGGACGGCTATGCCCAGTTATCCGCCGCGGAAAAGGAGCGCCATCGCGCCGAATTGATTTTAACCGCGCACAGCATTCCCCGCAAAATGGCGCTGGAGTCGCCCTATTCCAAGCAGTTCGAGGAAACCTGCCAGCTGGTGACCCACAAGGTGGGCATGCCCTATTACCAGACCGCCTTCACCAGCCGCTCGGGACGGCCCGAGGATCCCTGGTTGGAGCCGGATTTGACGGAATTCATCAACCTCCGCACCTACGAGGACCTCGCGGCCTGTGTGGTTGCTCCGGTAGGATTCCTGGTGGACCACGTGGAGGTGCTTTACGACATCGACGTGAAGGCGGCCGAGAAGGCCAAGTGGAAGGGCCTGCACATGGTGCGCGCCAAGACGGTGGGAACCCACCCCTCCTTCATCGCGATGCTTTCCTCACTGGTGGAAGAAGCGTTAGCTTCATAAATGAACCGTCCCTGCGAGCCCTTCGAGGGCCTCAGGCCTTGAGCAACGTCGAAGGGCTCGCAGTGACAGCTATAAATTTTTTCAAATGAAAGCGGTTTGAAAATGTTAAGGGTGACCATCATCGGCGCGGGCGTGAGCGGGCTGGCCTGCGGCATCGAACTGGAGGAGCTCTCCAAGGAAAAAAACGTTCCGCTGGAACTGAACATCCTGGAGGCGGGCCCGAAGCCGGGAGGGACCCTTTCCACCCTCGAGCAGGACGGTTTTTTGATGGAGGAAGGGCCGGATTGCTTCATCACCGAAAAGCCCGCCGCCCTGGAGCTCAGCAAGAAACTTGGCCTGGAAGGCGAGCTTATCCGGACCAACCCAACCCTCAAACAATCCTTCATATTAAAGGGGACTAAGCTTTACCCCATCCCCGAGGGATTTTACATGCTGGCCCCCTCCCGTCTGATGCCCCTGATGAGGACCCCCCTTCTTTCGCCCTTGGGGAAGTTGCGGGCGGCCCTGGAGCCCTTCGTGAAGGCGCGCCGCGGCCCGGGGGATGAAAGCGTGGGGGCTTTTGTCAGGCGCCGTTTTGGCCGGGAAGTCCTGGAGGCGCTGGCCCAGCCACTGGTCGGCGGGGTTTATAACGCCGGCCCGGACGACCTCTCCGTGGCCGCCTGCTTGCCCCGCTTCAGGGAAATGGAACTCAAATATGGTTCCCTTTTAAAGGCCATGGCCGCGCGGCGGCTGGGCGTCTCGGGCCGGGGTATGTCCACCCAGGTTTCCGGCGCCCGCTATTCCCTTTTTGTCAGTTTCAAGAAAGGCCTAGGGGCCTTGGGGGAGGCCATGGCCTCCAAAATTCCGCCAGCGTCGCTCTGGCTCCAGGCCCCGGTTCAATCCCTGAAACCCACGGAACACGGCACCTGGGAAATCACATCCCATGGGCGGGCACAGGAAGCCGACGCGATTGTCCTGGCCATCCAACCCGCCAAGATGCGGCCCCTCTTGGGTCCCTTAGGCCCCGAATGGGACAAGCTCTTATCCGCCGTCCCGGCGCACGATTCCGCCACCCTGAACCTGGGTTTCCGGCTCAAGGACGTGGGCCATCCCCTGGACGGCTTTGGGTTCGTAGTGCCGGCCCGGGAAAAAAAGCTCATCGTAGGCTGCACCTTCGCCAGCCAAAAATTCGAGGGCCGCGCGCCGGAAGATTGCGTGCTGTTGAGGGCTTTCCTGGGGTCCGAGGCGGTAAAGGATATTAAAAGCCAGGGCGAGGCCGTCATTCTTGAAAGGGTTTTGGGGGAACTGACCCCCATCCTCCAAATCCAAGGCCCGCCCATGTTCCACCACTGGGCCGTTTATGAGGGTTCCATGTCCTATTTCAGGCCCGGGCACTTGGATCAGGTTTCCCTCTTGGAGGAAAAGGCCGCCGAAACCAAGGGCCTCTACTTGGCGGGCAACGGCCTCAAGGGGGCTGGAATTCCCGACGCCATCGCCGCCGGCCAGGATGCCGCGGAGAAAATCATCCAAAACTTAAAACTCATTTAACCGCCAAAATATTTCCATTGGTTTTACTTAGCGTCTTAGCGGAGAAATAAATTTCATGAATCATCCCTCCAAACTTATCATGCTCAACAAGCCGAAGGGCTACGTGGTCACTCGTTCCGACGAGAAGGGCCGGAAGACCGTCTATGACCTGCTTCCCGGATGGGCCTATACCGGGGGCTGGATGCCAGTGGGCCGGCTGGATTTGGATTCCAAGGGACTTCTTCTTTTTACCCGGGATAGTCAACTCGCCGACCGGCTGACACGGCCCGGTTCTTGCCACAAGGTTTATGAGGCTTGGGTGAGGGGGCACGTTTCCGAAGAACAAGTTGGACAAATGTTAAAAGGGACAAAGGATAAGGGTGAACTATT
>JASHQZ010000157.1 GCA_030038835.1 candidate division FCPU426 bacterium | reverse complement strand
GAGGTGCTGCTGCCGTTGTACTCCACCACGTCCAGGAAGGCCGCCACGATGGTGGCGTTGGAGGGCGGGGCGCAGGCCATGGTCACCAGGCTCCCGTTGTCCACCGAGGTGGAATTGCCCGCGCAGAAAAGCACCGAAACGCCGGAGGCCCCGTAGGCGTAGAACTGGTTCATGGCCTCGGTGCTGGGCGTGGAATTAGAGGTGGTGCAGTCGTCCGTCGATTGGCCTTGAACCCAAGTGCAGGCCTGCCCGGTGTTCGCGTTCCAAGTGCATCCCGCGCTCAAATTCACAGTAGGGGTGAAAGTAAGCGTGGCGGTGGGGGGAATGGTCCCGGTTTGGGTGGGGGTTCCCGTGGGCGTCGGCCCGCAACCCTGGAACTGGGCGGTCGAGGCGCTCGGCGTCCCGCACGAACCGACATTAATGGGGCCAATCGTGACCGATTGGCCCGGGCCGTCCGTCAAATCGAAATAAAAGGGGCCCGTGCTTCCACTGCTTTCGAGGTCATCGCCGCTGGTGCCCCAATATTCATTCGTGCCCACGTTGGTCTCTTGAACCAAGGAGGTGTAAGTCCCGTTCAGGCTCGTGCTAAAGCTCACAGCGGTGATGGGAAACAATGAGTCCATAAACTGGATGGGGTCGTAGTAACCACTGCAGCCCGTCTTCCACTGGTATTGGATTTCCCCTGAGGTGTCGCTTCCCATTAAGCTTGCCGGGCAAGGAACAAAGCTCCAGGTAATATCAGTGACGCTCCCGGCAGCCCCATTCGTGAGGGTGCTCCAGGCGTTCGGGCCCAAATCGAGTTGGTTGCCGGTACAACTAGTGCACTCGTCCACGATCATTACGGTGACTGCTCCCGTTCCAGACGTCAGTTGCGCCGCGGCACAGGCGCCGCACACCATGCCATTCTCATAATCCGTGGAATTGATGGCGGCGTAATCATTGGGGTCGACCGCTGAATTTGGAAAACCGCAGGCGCCATCGATACCGGCATTACCCTGGTTGTTATTGTAAGTGGTTGCAACCGTGCTGAAGGTCGTAGCTGGCGGGCAATAACTGGTCGACGAATAATTGATTTGAGCAAGAAGGGGGGAAGTGCTTAGGGCTGCCAAGAAGTATATGAAGGTTAGGTGAAGTTTTGGGAGCTCAAAGCCTCGCAGCGATTCTTTGAAAGGTTGTTTAAAACCTAAAGTCATGTTGGCCTTTGTCTTTTTACCCGTTAAAAAAAAATTTCTCGGAGCAAGTAATTTACGGATTTCGTTTAGTAAAATTTCAACACCGTGGTTCCGAAAAACGATTTAAGATCACGGATGCCGAATCCTTCCTCCTCAAAAAAAGTCTTGAAGGAATAAAAATCTGACAAACAAAAGCGCTTTCAACCGATATTAAAATATATCACACCTAAATTTAATATTGGCCTTTTAACCTACAAAAAACCTCAACCTCGGTTTCACATTAAACATATTAAAAACGGCTGCTTTGTGAATTTTCCAGATACAGATTTTTAAACTTTTTTCGGAAAAAACAAACCCTCTGCAAAGCGATCATTTTCACAATGTTCCTCGACTTTTCGATCCGTCGTTCATTGAACAAAACTGAAATCCTCCCAACTCCCCATGGGAGAAGCGGATTTGGGAAAAGCATCTCGCTCCACAAAACGGATGATTGGATGGGCGCCTAAATATTTTATGGAGCCGGTGGCAGAACTGTGTTGACATGAAATTCAATGGGGCGGATGTTCATTTAGGTCATTAGGTCCCATTGGTTTTGAAAGTAAAATAAAGGGGACATGGAACCTTCCCCCGATGTTTTTTCGTCCAAGCCGACTTACTGGCTGACCCGGTTCATGATATTGCGTCTCTTGGGGTTCGTATATTTCTTCGCCTACCTTTCCCTCGCCCAACAAGTGAAACCCCTGATCGGCGAAAAGGGCCTTACTCCCGCCTGGCTTTTCCTCGCCCGCGTCGAGTCCGGAACAGGTTCCTTTAGCCGCGCCTTTTTCACCTTGCCGAGTCTGTTTTGGTTTGGGCATTCGGACGCCTTCATGTCCGCCCTCGCCTGGGTGGGCGTGGGCCTTTCCTTGGCCGTTTTGGGGGGATTCGCCAACGGCCTGATTTTAACAATCCTATGGTTCCTTTACCTGTCCTTTGTCCCGGTTGGCCAGGATTGGTACGGGTACGGTTGGGAAATCCAGCTTTTGGAAACAGGCTTCCTATCTATCTTCCTTGTCCCGTTCCTGGATGGCCGCCCCTTTCCAAAGTCGCCGCCCCCCCTCCAGGTCATTTGGCTCTTCCGGTGGCTTATTTTCAGGATCATGCTGGGGTCAGGCCTCATCAAATGGCGGGGCGATCCTTGTTGGCGGGATTTGACTTGCCTTCGCTATCACTACGAAACCCAACCTCTCCCCAATTCTTTCAGTCCCTATTTCCATTTCATGCCCCTGTGGTTCCACAAGGCGGGGGCCCTTTACAACTTCCTGGTGGAGCTGGTTTGTCCTTGGTTTATGGTTTTGGGAAGGCGTTTTTGCGTCCCGGCCGGCTGCCTTATGGCGGCCTTTCAGGGAATCCTCATCCTGAGTGGCAATCTCTCTTTCTTAAATTGGTTGACGCTGGTGCCGATCCTCAGCTGTTTCGACGACCGCTTCTGGCTCCGGTTTCTGCCCCGCCTGCTGGCGGAAAAAGCCGGTATCGCCGCTTACCGCGCCCAGTCCTCCCCGCGCTATCCAAAATCGGCCTGGGCCCTGGTCGCCATGGTGGCGTTCTTAAGCGTCAACCCGGTCCTCAACATGGTTTCGCCCTCCCAAATGATGAACACGTCCTTTGACCCATTGCATTTGGTGAATACCTACGGCGCCTTCGGCTCGGTGGGGAAAGAAAGGCTCCAATTGGTCCTCGAGGGAACCTCCGACCAAGTCTTGACGAAGGAAACGGTATGGAAGGCCTACGACTTCAAATGCCAGCCAGGGAACCTTTACCGGCGGCCGTGTTTCTGCGCACCCTACCAATACCGCTTGGACTGGCAGGTCTGGTTCGCGGCCATGTCGGGCCCTTCTCAATATCCCTGGGTTTTCAACATGATATGGAAGCTCCTTCACAACGACCCGGGAACCTTGAGCCTCTTCGCGGGCAACCCCTTCCCTGACGAGGCTCCGTCTTATATCCGCATCCGGCTCTTCCGGTACCAATTCGCGCCTTTGAGCCATCCCAATGGCCAGTGGTGGGAAAGGACCGAGTTGGGGACTTGGCTTCCGCCCCTGTCCACCGGCGATCCCCGCTTTCAAAGAATCATGATGGATGAGGGCTGGTTGTGAGCGAATTTTCTATTTTGGGGGGAGCAGCTCGTGAGTAAACACTGCCCTTCGTTTCAAAAAAATAAAGGCAATGTGAATCGGATGGCTGGGAGACTAGGATTCGAACCTAGATTAACGGGGCCAGAACCCGTTGTCCTACCATTAGACGATCTCCCAATCGAATGAAAAAGGGGTGCGGAAGAAGGGGGATTTTAGCACAAAAACGAAAATTCAAAAGCGAAGAAAGGGAACACATCCTGTCCATGTTTTACCCTCGGGTCTTCGGAGGATATCAATCTTGACGGACGATGGACATCATGGTTTGGTCGTGGTGTTCGCCGTCGCGGAACACGTAGCTCTTGCGGATGCCCTCGATTTGGAAGCCTGCCTTTTGGAGGGCGTTGAGCGACCGAACGTTGTAGGCGGCCGAAACCGCTCCGATTCGCTTGTACCCTAGTTGCTCCAGGCCGTATCGGACCATGCGCTTGGCGGTTTCGGTTCCGATGCCTTTTCCCCACCATTTCTTGTCACCGATCAAAAAGCCGAATTCGGCGGTCTTATGCGAGGGACGTTCGCTGTAAAACTCGGCCGTCCCCACGGGGGTCCATTTCCCCTCCTCGTCCACCTCGATGACGAAGGAGCGGGGGGGTTTTTCCTCCTCGCCCGATCCCGATTTGGCGAACCACTTTTCGGCGTCGGAAAAGGTCTGGTCCACGAAGTGGACGTCGAAAAGGCGCCGAACCTCGGGATCGTTCCACCAGCCAACGATCTGGGCCCAATCCTTGCGGTTGACAGGCTTCAACCTTCCCTTCTTTTCGCCCCGTTGAAAGACAAATTCAATGATATGGTTCGCCATGGTCTTTCCTTTCCCTGGATTGAGAGTGGTGCCTGACACACTTGTTCGGCGTCATTGTAGGGGTCGGGGACAACCGCAACCAAGACCTATTTTGACTTTTAAGCGGGAAAAGTTGAGCGTTTCGGCCTCAAGAGGCGGGGACCCTGGAATGTTTGATCATTTGGATGAAGCGAATCAGGCGGACGATGCAGCGTCCCTTGCCCAGGATTTCAATGAGTTCGAACAAATTGGGACTGGAAGTCTTGCCGGTAACCGCCAGGCGCATGGGGTGCACGAAATCCGCGAACTTGCGGCCGGTTTCGGTGGCCTTTTTCCTGAACTTTTCCTCCAAGGACATGGCGTTGAAGTCCAGGGTTTCCTCAAGGACCCATACAGCCTGCTCCAAGACGGGGACGGTTTCGGGTACCATATATTTTTCCAGCCCCTGGGCGTCGTAGGAATGGACTTCTCCCAGGAAATAAGTGAGTTGGTCCCCCACGTCGGAGATGGTCTTGAGGCTGTTCTTGACCGTCCCCACCATGCGCCGGAGGGCCTGGCCGCCCTCCCGCATGAAATCCGAGTTGATCGCGTCCGCGTCCCAGAGGTATTCCAGGCACAGTTGGTAGATGCGTTCCTCGTCTGCTTCCCGGATGTAGTGGCCGTTTAACCACTGAAGTTTATCGTAATCGAAACGGGCCGGGCTCTTGACCACCCGGTCCAGGCCGAAACGGCGGATCAATTCGTCCCTTGAAAAGATTTCAGTCTTTCCGTCGAAGGACCATCCCAGCAGGGCGAGGTAGTTCATCAAGGCCTCAGGCAGGTAGCCCTGCCGTTTGAACTCGCCCACCGAGTTGGCCCCGTGACGCTTGGAAAGGGGTGTCCGGTCGGGCCCCAGGATGAGGGGAATGTGCGCGAACTGTGGCGGGGCGAGGCCCAAAGCCCGGTAAAGGAGGATTTGTTTGGGGGTGTTGGAAAGGTGGTCGTCGCCCCGGATCACGTGGGAAATTTCCATGAGCGCGTCGTCCACCGCGGCCACGAAGTTATAGGTCGGCTCCCCTCCGCTGCGCACCAGGATGAAATCGTCGATCTCCCCATGGTCCACGGTCACCAGGCCGCGAATAAGGTCCTGGAAGGTGGTCGCGCCCTCCGGGACCTTGAGCCGGACGGAAAAGGGTGTTCCGGCCTTCCTCTTGGCTTCGGCCTCGCCCGCCGGAAGGTTCCTGCATTTTCCGGAGTAGCGGTAGCTTTTGCCCGACGCCTGGGCGGCCAGTCTTTCCCCTTCCAGCTCCTTGTAGGTGCAAAAACAGTGGTAAGCCGCCCCTAAGCCAAGGAGTTTTTTCAATTGCTCCCGGTACAACGGGGCCCGTTCCGTTTGCCGGTAGGGGCCGAAGGGTCCTCCCAAGGAAGGGCCTTCATCCCAATCCAGCCCGAGCCATAGCAGGTCACGGAGAATGGCCTCCTCGTACTCGGGCTTAGACCTTTCCCTGTCCGTATCCTCGATGCGCAGGATGAACTTGCCGCCGTGGTGCCGCGCGAAAAGCCAGTTAAAAAGGGCTGTCCGGGCCCCACCCACGTGGAGGTAGCCGGTGGGACTGGGGGCGAACCTCACCCGAACCTTGGTCATGGGTCTTCCATCCTTCGTTGCTTTGCGTTCTTTCCCGTTCCCTTGGGGAGGTTTCGCTACCTCAGGGTCGTAAGGAGATGTTATGCTAAGGGCGCTCAGAGACCCGGAGGAACAGGAACCTATGAAAAAAATCATCCGTCCCCAAGCCAAGGGAAATAAAAGGACCAACCTGAGGGTGGTGATGGTCAAGTCCATCCGGGGGCGCGTCATCCAAGCCGCCGACGGCGGGGACCCGTTCCGGGCCCAACTCGTCAACGTCAGCTTTACTGGGGCCCAAATTTACTCCAATAAGGCCATCGACAACAATACCGACGTATCCCTGGAATTGGATTCCCTGGACGGAAGCCATTCTGTGGTTTACCCGGGAAAAGTGGTTTGGGCGCGCAAGAACCCCATGAAGTCGATGGGCCGGTATGCCTATGGGGTAAACTTCGAGAAAGTGACCTCCGAGCACATCAAATTCCTCGAAACCAATTACTCCCTCTCCTCCCCCGCCTAAAGCCGTTCACAGCTGACAGTTCGCGGCAACGGCTTAAAACCAGGACAATGCCTGTGTCGCCGACCTTTCGACCTTGCTCAGGGCCCTGAGGCTCTCAAAGGCTGTGAACCGAGGGGCCAACCGCCGTTACCCTTGGGGGATAATGGCCTTTTTCAAGACCGCCAAAACCCGCTTGTGCAGCTCCTCCGTGTCCGCCGAATTGGCCAAGGCCTTTTGGAACTGGGGGTTGATTTCCAGGGCCTTCTTGAACTCCTTCAGGCAGCGGCTCACGTCGAACCGACACTTGATGAGATAGGCGGTGCCCAAATGGTGGTGGAG
>JASHQZ010000156.1 GCA_030038835.1 candidate division FCPU426 bacterium | reverse complement strand
TCCCTCTTGGGCCCCCTTTACAACGCTCCATTCGCCAACATCCTCCTCAACCCCTTTTGGTGCGGGTACGCGCGAAACGACCTGAGTCCCTTGGGGGAAACGACTCTGGGTACCAAGCGGGCGGTGGAGGCCATCAAGAACGCCTATCTTTGGCTGGGACGGGACGACGGTTTTTGGAAAACCACTCCCACAGTGGACTTTTTCGTTGGCATGAACCCCGGCCAACTGCTTTACGACCTGTGCAAGGCACGGCTGCCCTGGGCTTGGAAGGTATACCCCGACCTTTTGAAAACGGCCTCGCCCTCAGGCGATTTCGCCGAGATGTACGACGGACAATACCATCCGTGGAACCCCCCTAGTTTGGGTGTTGGGACCAGTGGCCGGGTCCGCCCCTGGGAGGGTGGTTTGGACACCGAGGCCGTGCTGCAATACCTGACGGGTTTTGAGCCGGACGCGGGCGACGGGCGGGTGACGTTTTCGCCCCACCTGCCGGAGGATATGAAGGGTTTCGGGGCCACCCGTCTTTGGGTGGGGCCAGCCCGGGTTTCCGTCCAAATGCAGCGCATGGGGCCCAAAGACTGGACTTTCACCCTGCACCTGGACCGCGGCGAGCAACTAGACGTCACCCTGGATTTTTGGGCGACCCGCCGCTTCCTGGCGGGAGTGGAGCCTTCCGGTGAAGTCGATTGGGGCAAAAGCCTCGCCGATACGGGAGGCCGGGAAAGTCTTTGCCGGTTCACCTTGGATGCGGATAAGGATTTTTCTTTCAAAGTTTCCGAGGCTGGGAAGCTTCCCGACGAGGAATTGACCCCCCCTAAGTCCCAGCCTTTTCAGCCCGACCCCTACCAAGTGGAGGGGGGGGATCTGCTGCTTTTGACTTCGCCTACGGCGGTATTGAACCGGCACCGTTATAAATACGTCGCCCCGGAAAACTTCATCCCGGTGGGGGGAAGCGAACTCGAGCTTCTGGGTAAGGTCAGCCATTCGGTGGGATTCCTGGACATGGACCTGCCTATTTCACCCGACGATGTGGCCCATGCTCTTCTGGACGAAAAAGGCGCCCCCAAGTTCAAATTAGCCGTTTTCGGGCGGGGTGTTTTTTCCTCGGGAAAACACCATTTTAAACCGGATTCCTATTGGGCGGACCCCCGGATCGGCCAGGCGGTTAAAAAATACCTGGAAGAGGGCGGATGCCTCTTTTTGGGCCCTTCCTATCCCAACCGAGAGAATTTGCCCGATTGGTTCGTCAATCTGACGGGAGGCGGATGGGAAGAAGGCACCCTCGCCGACCAGGCGGTGGCGGCTGAACCCGGCAAAGCCCAGCCCAACCAAAAATACCTAGATGAGATCGCCGTCGACAACGAGGGCGCGGAGGCCGCCCACGGGGTCACCTTCACGGGCGAAACCTATGAGGATAGCCAAAACCTGCCCGACAGTCAGGATGGGAAAAAAATGATTCAGGACAAGGGAAGGGGATTTACGGGCTTTTACCAGTTCACAATGAAGACCGAACCGGGGTTCAACCACCGGATTTGGCTGAGAGTGGACACGGGCCGCAACATCAAGGGCATGGCGCTCCAGGCCCAAGTGGACGGCCAATGGCGGCAAATCGGGGTGCGGACCCAAAACGACGGCCCCACGCGGCAGTTCCTCCCGCTTTATTTCGATATCCCCGAAAAATTCGTCACGGCCGACTATACGGTGTTCCGCCTAGTTTCCAAAACCGGGGATGAAGTAAACGTTTATCACCTTTGGATGTACAAGTTGGAAGGGGCCGTGAACCAGCCCCTGGCCCAGATCCTGGGCTTTTCGCCACAGGAGGACTTGGGAGTCGACCATGGGCTGCTGCCGCAGGGAAACCAATGGAAGGCCCCCTTGCTTTTATCCCAGCACCCTGAGCAGGCCGCTCTCCTGATCCAAAAAGTGGGAAAGGGCTACCTGATCCGAAGTGAGCTGTCCTTGGAAGATTCAGTGGGCCTATTCAAGGCATTTTTGAAATTCGATACCCTGGAAGCCCTGGACGATTCCTGGGCCGGGTCTTGAACCTTTCGGCGGGAATTTTCGGTCGGGAACGCTGATGACGATTCAAAAATCATCAATTTTGGGCCCATCCACGCTATCGGATGGGCCTGCGTTTTAAAATCCTGTGGGATGAAAAGGCCTTCTTTTTCTGGTAGATTATGGCATTCCCTATAAAATAAAAAAGGATCGACATGAAGGCGCCGGTCATCAACATCTTCAAGAAACACCCGGAAACATCCAAGACGGTGGCGGGAGACCACTTCTCCCGCCCAAAGGCAGTTGCGCCGGCGGTGGTCCCTGCAACCCACGACTGGGTTCTCCAAGCCATGCCTTCTTGGTGGGTGGTCCTTTTCGCTTATGCCTTGGCCGGCGCGTTTTGTTGGCTGGCCCACAGGTTTTTTTTGTGGTTCCCACCTTACTTGCGGGAAGTGTTCACCAACCTCAAGGGCCTGCCGACCGCCTGGGCCGACCTTGGGCTCTTTTGGGCCGAACGCGGGCTGGTGGCGGTGGCTGCCGCAGCCGCGGTGTACCACAACCTTTGGCAAGTCGGCACGCGGTACAAGCTGTCCGCCCATGACCTCACTGTTGAAAATTGGTTCCCGGCGCACCACGTGGTTTCCGCACCCTACGGCTCGGTCCGGCGAGTCGGCTTCCAGCAAAGCATCTTGGGACTCCTCTTTGATTATGGCCACATCGAGATCGACACTGGAAGTCCCACAGGGCCGCTGATACTTTTGAATTGTCCAAAGCCGCGGAAGTTTGTTGGCCTCCTCCAACCGAAGGTGGAGGCCGTCCTGCAACCTGGTTTGGCCCATCACCGCCGCGCGGCGGATTCCCACCCCCATTCGCAATAAGCCCGGACCCTCCGGAAAAAAGCCGCTTGGAAGGGTGGAGTGAAGTTCCTATAATTCCACCTCCAAACTTTATGTGAAAGAACGGCGATATCGATGGTAACCAAGAAGCGAAAAATCACACAAATCGGCAAGGTGTCCCTCCGCGCCAGAGCCCAGGATGTCCATGTGGCGGCTGCGGAAGTGCTCATCACGCCCAAAAAGGTAAAGGCCCAGCTTCCCGGCAATCGAAAATCCTATGAGACGGTCCTGAAAGGTCGCAGGGAATTGGAGGCCATCCTGGACCACAAGGACCGGAGACTCTTCGTGGTAGTGGGACCCTGCTCCATCCATGATCCGCAGGCCGCTAATGAATACGCCGTCAGGCTCAAACGGTTGGCTGGCCTGGTGAAATCCACGATGGTCCTGGTCATGCGGGTTTATTTTGAGAAGCCCCGCACCACCATTGGATGGAAAGGGCTCATCAATGACCCGGATATGAACGATTCTTTCCATATCGAGAAGGGCATCCTCCTGGCGCGCCGGCTCCTCTTGAGGTTCACCGAGATGGGCCTTTCCACGGCCACGGAGGCCTTGGATCCCATCATCCCTCAATATATCGCCGACCTGGTCAGTTGGTCGGCCATCGGCGCCCGGACCACGGAGTCCCAGACCCACCGGGAACTGGCCAGCGGCCTGTCCATGCCTGTGGGTTTCAAGAACGCCACGGATGGAAGCATCCAAGTGGCGTTGAACGGCATTAAATCCGCCAGGACTTCTCACCATTTCCTGGGAATCAATCCGAACGGCCAAACGGCTGTTTTCCGCACCACCGGCAACCCCTACGCCCACATCGTCTTGCGCGGGGGCGCCATACCCAATTACGACGCCGCCTCCATCACAGCCTGCGAAAAGGCCCTGGAAGCCGCCGGACTCCCCACTAACATCGTGGTGGACTGCAGCCACGGCAATTCGAATAAGGATTACAGGCTCCAGCCAGTGGCCTTCAATTCCGTATTGACGCAAATCGAAAAGGGCGAGAAATCCGTGGTAGGGTTCATGGTGGAGAGCAACCTGAACGAGGGCAACCAGCCCCTGCAAAAGGACCGCTCCAACCTCAAATACGGCGTTTCAATCACCGATGCCTGTATCAACTGGGTCACCACCGAGGAACTCCTGCTTTCAGCCCACCAACGACTTAAAAAAATTTGGAATCGCTAGATAATTTTAATTCTTAAATTGGTTTAATTTAAAACTCAAAATTAAGAATTCAAAATTTAATCCGGCAAGGATTGAAATGGCTTCCTTCCCTAAGCTCCGCTTCTTCACCACCTGGCTAGTCGAATTTCTTTTCCACACTCGTTCCTATGGTACGGAAAATATCCCGGAAAATGGCCCTTTCGTGGTGGTGGCCAACCACGCCAGCTT
>JASHQZ010000155.1 GCA_030038835.1 candidate division FCPU426 bacterium | reverse complement strand
TCCACGGGCCAGACCGCCCGGCTGTGCCGGCGGATCTCATGCCAATGCTCGGGCCGCTCCAGGTTGATGACGAAACATTCCACGTCCAGGTAACAATTCAAGATCTGGAGCAGCTCGTAAAAGGGGAATTCCTGGTCGACCCAATTGAGGTTCAGGGGTTTCATCCGCCCTCCTGTCCGGGTGATCCGCGGCATCCGTCGATGTCCGCAGGGATGTCAACACCAGCGGAACTTGGGTAGTGACTCAGCTTGAGTTTTAAGTCGTCATTGCGAGGCCCAGCCCCAATCGGGGCGATTTGGGCCGTGGCAATCTCAGGCAGTTATGCCGGAAATATCAACGGTAAAACCTGAGATTCTAGTTGGCTAAAGGCCAACCACACTTGGCCCAAAGGGCCAACGCGCCACAAGCTTGTCGCAAACCGAGCCTATCGGCTCTGCTCCTCGGAATGACGGCAAACTGAGTCACTACCGGACTAAGGCTTTCTTCGGTTAAAATCATCAAAATTGGAATGGAGGAAACCGTGGCGCAACTGGATTTGGACGAATTAGGGCCTTTGAAGAACCTGGTCGGGACTTTCAAGGGAACCATCGGGGACGACGTCGCCCCCTCGGACGACCGGGGAACGGAGAACAACAAGTACCACGAGGTGATCGTCTTCACCCACATCCTTCCGCAGGCCAACCATGAGCAGACCCTCTTTGGGGTGCGTTACCACCAGCAGGTCTTCCGCCACGACGAGGAGTTCCCCTTCCACGACCAGGTGGGCTACTGGCACTGGGACCCCAAGGCCAAGCTGGTCATGCAGTCCCTGGCCATCCCCCGGGCCATGGCGGTCCTGGCGGGCGGCCCCGCCGAGGCCGGTTCCAAGTCCTTCAAACTCAAGGCCGAGCTGGGCTCCAAGACCTTCGGGATCGCCTCCAACCCCTTCCTGGACAGGGAATTCCAGACCGTGGAATACGAAATCCAGCTGTCCTTCCCCGATGAGGAGACCTTGGTTTACGAACAGGTCACCAAAATCCACATCAAGGGCCATCCCAAGGTTTTCGAGCACCGGGACCAGAACACCCTCAAGCGGGCGAAGGAATAGCCTGTCCACGACGGGGACCCGTCGTGGAAAAAAATAACGGACCATGAGGCCTGACCCGATTTAGGCGCCTTATTCCGGGGAATCTCGAATACTGGTTGAAGTAAGAATAAAAGCTGGGGAGGCGGCAATGCGGATATGGACTTGGATTTTTATTGTTTTCTTGGCGGCCTTGGGAGTTTGCCGCGCGCAAGATGATCAGGATGCGGGCGACGGCAATCCAAAACCCGCCGCCCAGCCCAAATTCCAACCCATTGAGGTCAAGACCTTCGGATGGGGAAATCACGCCTCGAACGGTTACTATTACGAGGGTATGCCCCTGACGGATCCGCGGGACTTCGAGCGGGTCATCCATCCCCTCAACGACCCCCAGGCCAACCAATTGCTCCGTACCGCCTCGGACGAGGGCGGCTGGGGCACGGGCCTTTTGGTGGGCGGCATCGCGGTGGAAGCGGCGGGTTGGGTGGATTTCACGGTCGTGATGACCTCCCTGGCGTCCGATACCGGGGATAAGGGCCCCGATTTGGGACCCTCCTTGGCCATGATCCTGGGGGGGACCGGGCTATGGGTTGGGGGCCTTCTTTTGGATGTGAACGCCAGTAACGACCGCTACAACGCCGTCAACCGCTACAACTATGTGGTCCAGCACGGGAACGGCCTCTCCATGATCTTCCTGCCCGATACCCGGCAACCGGGCTTGGCTTTTACCCAACGGTTCTAATCCATCGGCCTCAAAACGGCCCGAAAATATTTTTGCCTGGCCGGGCGCATGTCAAATGAATGGCCCTGAAGTCGTCCCCGACGGGGAGGAGGCTTGTCATGAATGGATTCAAGGGTTATTTGATCGCGGTGCCGATCGCCATGGCCCTGGCGCTGGGCCTGGTTTATTACCTTCGCGGGCCAGCGGCCGCCAAGGCCACTGTCATCTTCTTCCTGGGCTGGATCGTAGGGGCCATTTCCATGTTCATCAAGGCGTGGATTGTTTATAAACGGTGACTTTTGTCCGCGACGGGGAGCTCGTTCGGCTCCTCCCTCCTTGGCCAAGGCTAAGGAGGGCCGGTCGGCCGCTCAGGGTGGGTTTGAGCCCTCAAGGAGGAGGTAAATGCTGCGTACCATACCTTTTCTTTTGTTCGACGGTAATTGCGCGGAAGCCATGACGTTCTACCATTCCTGCCTGGGAGGGGAATTGACCATCACTCAACTGGGGGATTCCCCCATGAAGGACCTTTTGCCCAAGGAGAAGCACCAACGGACCATCAACGCCAACCTGAAAAGCGGGGGCATTGAGATATCCGCATCGGATTGGATGGCGTCCCCCGCCGCGGAACCCCATCCCGGCGATACCACCGCCATCTTCGTCGTCGGCGGGGGGTATGGCGAGCTGAAGGCGGTTTTCGACAGGCTTTCCAACGGCGCGGAAAAGGAAAAATTCCAGGACTTGCACGACCTGCCCTTCGGGACCTATGGACAGTTGACGGACCGCTATGGCGTCCATTGGATCTTCAAAGGGGATAAAAAAGTCCCCTGAAGACCAGGGTGTTCGGGATGGCCTTGTTTACGGTATTTTCCCGGGGTTCATTTCAAAGGCCCCGGGCTGGAAAATTCAGGATTGTGGCGGAAGAACGGGGCAAGTGGCAAAATATTAACAAATGGCCCGACCCGCAGCGGACAAGATCGTCCGTGAAATCCCGGATCAAATGAAGCCGGTTTAGGTTTTTGGGTTTCCCAAATCCGGAAGCGCTCC
>JASHQZ010000154.1 GCA_030038835.1 candidate division FCPU426 bacterium | reverse complement strand
CAAACAAAAATTGCTGGACAGCTTCATGGGATAACTTCGTTCCCACCGTTTCCTTGTATCTTTTCCCGTTCCTTGGATAAAATACCCGCCAATCCGCAGTCCTTTCATTCCTGATGAATCGGAGGTCTTTGTGATCCAATTTTCCGCTGCTTCCAGCATCAATCGCTCCCGGGCTCCCCGCACCTGGGTGTATTTGGCTTATGAGAAGGAGGCCGGCTTTTTGAACGCCCCCGGAAAGGCCCAGGAAGCCATCCGTAAAGTCCTGGAAGAGGAGGGGTTCCAAGGCAAGGAAGGCCAAGTGGCGGTTTACCATGCCACTCAAGGGCCCGCGGAAAAAATCATCGCTTTGGGCCTGGGCCCCAAACCGGAGGCCACGGCTGAAATCCTGCGCCGGGCGGGTGGACGGCTTGCGCGAAAGGCGCGGGAAATCCGTTTGGAAGAGGCGGCCCTGGAATGGCCCCGCTCCTTCCGAGAGGACCTGCTCAAGGCTTTCGCCGAAGGCCTTATCCTGGGATCCTACCAGTTCACCCGATATAAAACCCAAGCCAAGGACGCGCCCAAGGGCCTCCAAAAGCTGGTTTTGAAGGTGACCCCGGATTCGTTGGCCGCCGCTCAAAAGGTTTTTCAAACCGCCCTGAGTTACTGCGAAGGAACCCTCCTGGCCCGCGATTTGATCAACGGCGCGCCCAGCGATGTGACACCCAAGGTTTTGGCCCAAACGGCCCGAAAAATCGCCAGGGCTCCCGTTCGGCTCAAGCTTTACACCAAAAAGGACCTCCAAAGAATGGGCGCGGGCGGCATCCTGGGAGTCAATATCGGAAGCGCCCAGGAACCCTACCTGATCCATCTGCATTACAAACCCGTGGGGAACCCGAAAAAGTCGGTGGCCCTGGTGGGAAAGGGCATTACCTTTGATTCCGGCGGCCTGTCCTTGAAACCGGCGGGTTCCATGGAAACCATGAAAATGGACATGTCAGGCGCCGCGGCTGTTTTGGGGGTTTTCAGCCAGCTGGCTAGGCTGAAGCCCAAAGTGGAGGTTCACGGCATTATCCCCACCACCGAGAACATGCCCGGAGGCAGGGCCTATAAGCCGGGAGACGTCTTGAAGGCAATGAACGGCAAAACCATGGAGGTTTTGAATACGGACGCCGAGGGACGGCTGATCCTTTCGGATGGCCTCTCCTATGCGGTTAAACAAAAGGTGGACCAAATCATCGACATGGCGACCTTAACCGGCGCCTGCGTGGTGGCCCTGGGGGCCCTGGTTTCAGGAGCCATGACCAATAACCCCGAACTCTTGGAGCGGGTGAAGGCGGCCACGGAAGCCGAAGGGGAGCCGATTTGGGAACTGCCCTTGGTCCAGGAATACCGCGAAGACATCAAAAGTAAAGTCGCCGACATTAAAAACATCGGTGGAGGCCGTGAGGCCGGTTCCATTATTGGCGGCCTTTTTTTGCAGGAATTCGTGGGCGACACCCCCTGGGTCCATTTGGATATCGCCGGACCCGCTTACCTAGAGCGGGAATTCCCGGCTGTCCCTTATCTCACTTATGGGGGAACGGGTTTGATGGTCCGAAGCCTCCTGACCTTCCTCCAAACGGCGTGAAAGCCACAAAACTGTAAAATCCACCCTGCAAAAACACCCCAAGGCTTTCCCAACGCGGCCTGATAAAGGGGTGTGGGTCGGGAAGTCCTAAAAGTTGTGGTTTTAACTTAAAAAGTTGCAACACTTTTTGGCGGTGAAGCGTCCTAAAAATAGGCAAGCCAGGTGATGAATGACCGAACTTGAAGCCATTGACCGTTGCCGGCAAGGCGATATCGCCGGGCTGCATGTTTTATATGAGCTTCACCGGATGAAGGTTTACAACCTGTCATGGAGGATGCTGGGGTCGCCCCAGGACGCGGAAGACGCGTTGCAGGAAATATTCCTCAAGGTGTTCGGCCGCATCAAGAATTACCGGGGGGAGTCAGCCTTCAGCACTTGGCTTTACCGCATGACCACCAACCACTGCCTGGACCTTTTAAGGCGGCGGAAGATCCTGACCTTCCTGGGTTTTGAGAACGCCCCTGAGGTGCAGGATAAAAAAGACAGCGAAAAGGCGGTCAACCTGGGGCTAAGCTCGGTAGTGGCCCAGGCACTGGAAAGGCTCCCGGCCAAGCAAAAGGCCTGCCTTTTAATGAGGGAGATGGAAGAATTAAGCTACGAGGATATTGCGTCGGCCCTTCAACTTTCCTTGGGGTCGGTGAAATCCAATATCCACCGGGCCAAGGCCCAACTAAAGGAAGTCCTGGAAAAGGAAGGGCTTTCGCGGGAAGATGCTTAAGGCTGCGGGGTGAATACCATGAAGCGAACCAAAAAAGAACGGGACATCATAAAAGTTTTAAGGCAAATGGCCGATATGGCCCCGGGTGCGGGCGTTTTCGAGCGGATTTGGTACAAGATCGAGGAACGCGCCGCTTCCCGGGCGAACGCCGGACGGCACATCGTTTGGAGGCCCTGGGGCCACCCAGTGCGCTGGGTCGTGGCGGCCTGCCTCTGCCTGGCCCTGACGGGAACCCTTTATCACGCGGTTTCCGCCGACGACAACCAAGCGCTGGCGGAGTACCTTCTCTCCGTTTCCAACCCAACGGCCGGTGTTGAGCACGACCTGGGCGTATTGAAACTGCCGGTCCTGTTGACAGATCCGTCCACTTCCGCATCCAACCTTCTGAAAGATGCGGACGACGAACATTCGAACGTCCTGGCGGGGGACGAAATCCTTCTTTAAAAAATTCCTGGAGGCACCATGGCGAACCACAGGCGGGCAGTGCCGGTTTTCTTTTTATTGGCTTTGGCGGCGACGGCCTTTTCCATGGCCGATCCCCCGGCTGAAAGTTCGGCCAAGGCTAAGGCGACCGAAACCCAGCCATCCCACCTTACCTGGCGGCAAATCATGGACAAGCTCCAGCTTACCAACGAGCAGCGCCAGGCGGTGCTGAAGAACCGCCACACCTACCGCAGGGAAATGGCCGTCGTCGAGGGCCAGATGAAGGTGAAAGAGGTGGAACTGGAGAACGAATTGGAGAAACCGGACCCGGACCAAACGCGGCTGGATCTGATCGTGCAGGAAATCGGTGTGCTTTACGGCCAGAGGCTAAGCCAAAAAGTGAAGGCCAAGTTGGAATTGGAGAAAAAAATCCTGACCTCCCAGCAAGTCGATCTTTTACATACCCTCCAAGGCCCGACCACGGGCGAAGAGTTGTAAGCTTTCAGGGCTTTCAGGTCCGCTTGCTTTTAGCCCGATGTTCGTTTCTTCCGTCGGATGCGTCCCCCAAGGCCTAGAGGACCCGCGAAATTCCAAAATCGGCCGAAAATATTGCTAACAAATTTTTTTGGCAAGTGATTTAACTTTGACAAGCTTTTCGAGGCGGTGTTAAACTTTTTTCATTATGAATTTCATCGCCGGCATTTTTTCCCCTTTCTTGTCCTTGCTTAAGAAATTGGTGCGTTTGGTGGAACTCCGGAAGTATAAGGAGGCCCTCCGCCGGAATCCCCAGGACCATTACCTCCGGGCCCGCTACGCCAAGTACTGCCTCAACAGTTATTTCCAGGATGCCGGCTCCAAAATGCACGTGGTGGAGGCCGTCAACCAATTCGAGAACATCGAGCATTCCGAGGTCCTCGATTTGGAGGTTTTTTACTTGATGGGGAAGTTCTACCAGGGGAACGACAACAAGAGGGCCATCGAAGTCTATAAAAAAGGCATCCAACGCTACAACGACTTCGTGGACAAAAGCATTGGGTTCCGCCATGAGCACGTGGAAACGGCTTTCGCCATCGCCTTGAACCTGTTGGCCCTGGAATCCAACCATGCCGATATGGAACTGGAGAAGTTCTTCAAGAACCTGCGCCGGACCTACCTGAAACACTTCCTGGACCACAAGCTGGACTTCAACCCCGAAATCCTCGGCAACGCCCCTGGAATGCGTCCTACGGTCAATTAAAGTCTTGCCCGATAAAACAAAAAAGGCCCTGGGTTTCCCAGGGCCTTTTTTGTTAGGGGATTTTTCCCGGGATCAGACTTCGGTTGAGACCTTGGCCGCCCGCTTGTAAGCGCCCGCCGCGGCGAAAAAGCCGATGACAATGACGATGACGAACCAATACCACTCGTCGTGCACGAAGTGCCCGCCGGCGGCCAGCATGGCGAAGACCATGGGGACCGAAAGATAAACATTCACCTTGGAGGCGTTTGCGGCCCGGGTGACGACCTCTGCCGGCGCCGGGTTGCCGGTTTTGACGCCGTTGATGATCTTTCGCTGGCTGGGCCAGATGATGAACCAGACGTTGAACCACATGATGGTCCCAAAGCCGGCCCCCAACATGATCCAATGGCCGCGAGCCGTGGTGAAATCACCGCTATGTCCTGGAGCCATATAATTGATGTAAAGCAACACGAGGCCAAAGATGAACGTCAGCATGGCCCCCCAGCGGAAAAAGAACAGGGCCCTGGGCATCAGTTCGGGAACCACTTTTTTCTTGGAATCGCCATCCAGGGCTTTGCTGAAGGGCCCATTGACGAAATTAAAGAAGTACAGCAAGCCGATCCATAAAATGCCGAAAACCACGTGGAACCACCGGAAAAGGATGTTCAGAACCTCTTGCGTCCAACTTATGTCGGCCATACGCTTTTTCCTCCACTTGTCGAGTTTTATCGAACCACCGGCCTACGGTATTCAGGCAATCGTCAAAAGTCAAGGGAAGGAAGGCTCTGGTAGTGTCTCAGTTTGCCGTCATTCCGAGGAGCAGAGCCGATAGGCTCGGTTTGCGACGTGGGAATCCCAGGTTTTGCCATTGATTTTCCTGGAATAACTGCCTGAGATTGCCACGGCCCAAACCGCCCCGATTGGGGCTGGGCCTCGCAATGACAGATTAAAACGAATGTCATCTCAAACTGAGACGCTACCAAGGCTCTTTGGACTGGGCGCTTTGGATTTCCGGCAACCAACGGGATAAATTGAAGCCATTTTAGTTTTGATTCCAAAGGCTTTTTTGTGCATCATGAGCCGGGATAGGCCGTACTCTTCCTGGGGCGGGAATAACGGTGGGATGTCCATGAACGAATGCGAACAATTACATCCGTTATTGCGGGGCTACCTCGACGACCGCCTGACGGCCCGGGAGAGGCGTATGGTGGCCCGGCACTTGAACCTTTGCGCCTCCGCCCGGAAGGAGTTGGATCAGTTGCGCGGAGGGGGCCCAAAATCCCCAGCGGTTTCGGCCAACCCGCCCTCCGAGCCCTTGGATTTGAAGGTCCTCCGCTGGGTTTTCAAGGCGCCCAAGCCTTCCGCCCGGAAAGAGCCGGAAACGGGGGCCAAAAAAACCAAACAGGGCAAGCCGGCCGCCCTGCCGGCGCAGCCCAAGTCCTCCTCGTTTAAGCCCATCCTGGGTGTTTTCCTGCTGTTCGCGTCCCTGGCCTTATTGACCCATTTCATCCAAAACGCGGAGGAAAACGGCCTGGTCAAGGACGCCAAACGATGGCTGTCCAAAAACCATTTTTTAGGGGTTTCGTCCTCCTTGGACTTGGTCTTGGACCTCACCAACCTGCCCCATTGGAGCGGCGATGGATCGCCGGTGGCCGCCCCGGCCCAAGAACTGATCACGGACCCCGGCCGCTTTAGGGTTTATTGGAGCTTTTTGCAACCGGGCACGGAACTTCCAGCCGTGGATTTCACCAAAAACGCCGTGGCCGCGGTTTTTTTGGGCCAAAAACCGGGCGGCCATTACGAGCTCCAATTCAAACGCATGGAAAACTACTCGGACAGGACCGTCCTTTGGTATGACGAAACATTGCTCACGGATGCCGCGGTTTCCACCCCCGGAAACGCGGGTCCCTGGGCGCTTCAGCTGGTGCCCATACCCACCCAGACGCCGGTTTTGATCCAAAAAATTCAATAAGGCAGCTGGCGGCGGGTGGCCGATAGCTTTTAGCAAAGGCTTTTAAAGATTTGCCGACAGCCATCCGCAACCCGCTATTGCCTGTCTTTGGGGAGTTTCATGAAAATCGGAATCGTCGGATTGCCCAACGTTGGAAAATCAACCCTGTTCAACGCCATCACCAAGTCCAAGGCGCCGGCGGAAAACTATCCTTTTTGCACCATCGATCCCAACGTGGGCGTGGTGGCGGTGCCGGACGAGCGCATCGACCGGCTGGCGGAAATGGAAAAAAGCGCGAAACGGATTCCGGCCATCGTGGAGTTCGTGGACATCGCCGGCCTGGTCAAGGGCGCCAGCAAGGGCGAGGGCCTGGGCAACAAGTTCCTTTCCCATATCCGCGAGGTGGACGCCATCGCCATGGTGGTGCGTTGTTTCGAGGACGCCAACATTACCCATGTGGAAGGCTCCATCCAACCCGTCCGGGACGTTGAGATCATCCTGACCGAGCTTTGCCTGGCCGACTTGGAAACCGTGGACAAGCGCCTGCAAAGGACGGAAAAAGGCAAGAAGGCCGGGGACAAGGAAGCCGTGGCCGAATGGGACCTCTTTACCTCGGTGAAAAATGTGCTCCAGGAGGGCAAACCCGCCATATCGGTCCCGGCCATTCCCGAACAGGAGAAAAAGCTCAAGGAACTGAGCCTCCTTACCCGCAAGCCTTTCCTTTTCATCGGAAACGTCTCGGAAAACGACCTGGCGGACGTTTCCAAGAACAAACACTACCGCGAATTGCAGGACTACGCGGCCGCCCATCACGCGCCCTGCCTCCCCATTTCCGCCAAGATCGAGGCCGAGGTGGCGGAGCTGTCCGAGGAGGACGCGAAGCAGTTTTTGGCCGATTTGGGCATCCGGGAACGGGGCCTTCACGCCATCATCCGCAAATCCTACGAGACGCTGGGGCTGATTTCCTTTTTTACGGCCGGGCCCATGGAATCGAGGGCCTGGACCATCGGGAAGGGCGCGTTGGCGCCCCAAGCGGCGGGCAAAATCCACTCGGACATCGAGCGGGGCTTCATCAAGGCCGAGGTTTATTCTTACGAGGACCTCATGGCCGCCGGTTCCGCCGTGAAGGCCCGGGAAGCGGGGAAGCTGCGCACCGAGGGCAAGGAATACGTGATGAAGGACGGCGACGTGGTGCATTTCAGGTTCAACGTGTAAGGAGGACGTCATGGCTTTGAAAAAAACATTCGGGACCGCGGTTGCGGTACTCCTCTTGGGTGCGGCTTGGGTCTGGGCCGGCAATGGGGACTTGGCGAAGACTCAGGAAATCCCCGCCGGTGAGAGCGTGGCCTATTACCTCCAGGCCTGCCTGACAACCTTTGGGACGATTTTGGAGGCTAAGAATTCAGGCGGCCTATTTGACGGTGGTCAGACCTGCCGCGTGGTGGTTGTTTATAACCCGGACCGGGAAGGAATCGACGTTACGGTGATCGGCGCACAAGGGGATCCCAAAACCTCCCAAACCGTCCTGGAGGACTTCCTGAAGGTCATCTTGAAGCTTAACCCGAACCTGAAGAAAAACTTCGGGGTGACCCTCCAGGATTCGGACCTTTCCATGGATTACCTTGACGCGAAAAACGGTGA
>JASHQZ010000153.1 GCA_030038835.1 candidate division FCPU426 bacterium | reverse complement strand
CAGAACCAGGACGCTTAAGATCTTGGCCCCCTCCGTCCCTCCCAGGACGAAAGCGTACATAAAACACAGGGAACCGCCATGGAAAAAGCCCGAATACAGATGGCCGGGGTCGTCCGTGATACCGTGCCGGTCAAGCCAAAATTGGGGTATTCCGAGGAAATAATTCAGTGAGTCGTAAAAAGTCTCCGGAAGAAATCCATGAACGAAAAGGAAGCCAAAATAAACAAAACTCACGGTCAGACAAGCCTCTCCTATGCCGAAGGATCGTCGCCGTGGAAAGTGGAATTCGAGGTTTTTCAGGGACAAACTGAGCAAATCCTTCACCGACAACACCGACAAGGCAATCCCGCCTGACAGCCAAAGGGGTTCCACCCAAAGCCGGATCAACCCTAAACCCGTCCAAAAGAGGTCCCCCAAAAAGAATCCTAGCCCCAAATCCAGGCTTAAACCCAAAACCCCATTTTCAGCTGGAATGGCTAGCCATTTCCGTAGGCGCCGCCCGCAACTCCATAAAATTCCAGCGCACCAAAGTCCCGTGGACGCCGCCGTGAAACAACCTAGCCAAATTCCCGCCTTTTGGGCAAATGGATTAGCCGGAAAACGGCTTACATCCAGGATCGTTTTGGAGAAATTCAATGAATGTAAAAGGGGAGCGAAAAAACAGCCAAAAACCACGAGGACCCACGCCAAAAGGGCCAGGAAGCCCCAAGGATATTTCAATTTCCAAAGGGAAAATGGGACTTTCAATCGCATGGTTTTCCACCACCCGAAGGGCTTCAGCCTTTAACAAAACCCCAAAACAAAGGCCATTTGAACCACGGAGTTCTTAGAGTACAAGGAGGAAGGGATAAAAATTCCTTCAAAAATAAATGATTTTTGCTCTGGGATCCCTCTCCCCAGCCATCCCATTGGAATGATGCGGGAAAATGCGGGGCGCTACCACCCTCTTTAACAGCTTTATGGAAGAGTTGCATGAATCCTCCGAGGTCAAAAGAGATTTTGGCAGAAGTTCTTAACCTGTCTCTCAAAATAAAAAAGCACCCCGCTTTCAACGAAAACAGGGTGCTTTCTTTTGGGCGACAAAAAGGAGGATGTTTTTACGACAGGACGGCTTCCTTTAAATCTTTCAGCACGCGGAATTTGACGACTTTCTTGGCCGGAACATTGACCATCTCACCGGTACGGGGATTCCGGGCCATCCGGGCTTTGCGGTCTTTTAATTGGAATACGCCCAAGCCATCCAGCTTGATTTTGTATTCTTTTTTCAAAGTCTTGTAAATCGTGCTCCTCAAGGCCTGAAGAACATTGTCCACATCCTTCTTTTTCAAGCCCGTTTCGTTCGCCAACGTCCCCAACAATTCGCTTTTGGTCAACGTCCACCTCCTGGATTTCAAAATCCGCCTAATTTATACTAAAGCAAAAGGCCCTTGGCAAGGATTTTCTGTGTTTTTAAAGGGTTTTTAAGGCCTTTGTCTCGCCCTTTGGCCTATTCGGAAAAATCCGCGGCCGCAGGCTCTCTTAAGCCGACAAATATCGGTGCAATGTCCTGGGACTGACGCCTAATAAAACCGCCAATTGGGTCCGCCTTAGTTTTTGCTGGCTCAAAATTTGTCGAAGGAATGTCTTGGAAAATTCACGGCGGGCTTGAAAAAGGGGAATTTTCTGGGATACGGCCCTTTCCGTCAGGGATTCGGTCAGGCGGGATACAAGGGAATGAGCGTAAATGGGGGCCCTGGGTTTTTGAAGGGAACCTTTTATTTTTTCTTTCAGAACTCCCGTCTCTTGGGTGGCCCAAAGAATATCGGCAGCGCCGGACTTCATCGCGGATATCACCGACGCCAGGTTTGGAACCGTGAATAAAGCCACCCAAGGCACGTTGGGATGGAAATTTTCGATCGCGGAATAAAATGAGGACAAATCCGATTTGTTGAGGTGCCAATCCACCAATAAAAGATGGAAGGGGTGTTTTGCCAGTAGATTCAGGGCCGACTGGGGATCCGCCACCGCAAAACTTTCCCCTATCTCGCCACAAACTTTTTGAAGGAGGTTTCGGAAATAGGCGTCATCTTCCAAGATTAAAATCCGCAAGGTGCTTTTACCCATGCAAACCCCCACAGCTTTTCCTATCCAAACGGGTCTAATTTAGCAGAAAATGGCCGAAAAAGGTTTTTTTATAGCCAGACTCGGCTGGTTCTTTCATCCTCCGCCCGGCGGGAAGTGGGGATTCCCGCAATCATCGCGAAAGGAGAATATGATCGCTGAACCTAATCCAAGGCGTTGAGGTGACGCGGCAAAGCTGGAAAATACGCTGAAAAAATGCTGCCTTTGCCGTAGACGCTTTTCACTTCCATGCGGCCGCCGTGATTCATAACGATTTTCTCACAAATGGCTAGGCCTAACCCGCTTCCCCCTTGGGTGGAGGAATAAAAGGACCTGAAAATAAAGGGTAATTCCTCCTTGGGAATTCCCTTTCCATTATCCTTTACCATCAAGAGGATTGAAGCCTTTCCTTTGGCCGAAGCCGACCTGGACTTAGCCGATATTTCCACTTTCCCACCCTCCCCAACGGCGTTGAGGGCGTTTTGAAGCAAATTAAGGATAAAACACTCCAATTGTCCTTCGTTACCGGTAAGAAAAAGGGGATTTTCAATCTCAACCGCCAATTCGACTTTCTTGGAAGCAAACAAAGGACGGACCAAGCGGGTGGTATGGTCGGCCAAATCCTTGAAATCCAATTTCCGCATTTCTTGCGGATCAACCCTCAAAAAGCCCAGCACATCATCGGTCAATCGGATGAGGCGGCCGATTTCCTTTACCACGGTTATTTGAAATGATTCCCTGAATTGAGGGTCGTCCCCTTTTTGCGGGAGGAGCTGCACCAAGGTGTTCAGGGCGGACAAAGGGTTCCGGATCTCATGCGCCATTGCGGCCGACACCCATCCGAGGGTGGCTTGCCGGTCGGAACTTTCCAATTTGGCCCAAAGCCGTCTTTTCTCCAGCCATAAGGAGGTCCAATCGGCCAGCAGTTCCAGGAATTGTTTTTCATCCCCGGTCAAAGCGGCCGGGGTGGGCCGGGGCCCTAAGACCCAGCAAGCGATCACTTGGCCGTCGGAGGAAACAGGCCAATAAACCTGCCACTTCCTCTTCCGGTCCCTTCGGGGGGCGATCCACGGACGTCCGGAAACCAAGCGCCGAAATTCAGGGCTTTCCCTGAGACGAACCGTTTGAGGAGGGGAAACAAGGGGTTCAAAAACACCGTTTTGGAGGCCCCACAAGACCGCTTTCCGAAAACGGAGGTTTTTTTGCAGCCATTTTTCAACAATTGAAAACCGGGTTGGAGGATCGTTACTCCGGGGAAACCGGCGGTGCAACGATTGGAGAAGGGAAAGCCAATTCAAAAGAACCTCAAATAGATTTTCAAAATGCCCCCTGGGGAAAACCGGGGTCTATAAATTGCGGAAGCCCACGCCGCGCTCCCGCCGCTTCTTGACGATCCGTTTGTAATCTTCCTCGAGGTTGAGTTCCTTCAGCTTCCAAATCAGGGTATTGCGGTGGAGCCCTAAGGTGGCGGCGGTGCGGGTTTGGTTGCCCCGCGTGCGTTCCAGCACCTTCCGAATGTACTGCCGCTCGAACTGGCGGCGGACCCGCTTAAGCGAAAGTTTTGCTTCTTCCTTGGTCTTCGCCAAATCGATCTGCTTAACCAGGATGTCGAGGGGGATGTCCTCCAAGGTCAGCGTTTCCTTGCCGGCGAACAAAACCATCATTTCAATGTTATTCTCCAACTCCCTTAGGTTTCCCGGCCAGCCGTATTGGGTTAAAAACTGGAGAGCTTCCTTTTGGAGGGTCTTAACGGGCGTCTTGGCCTTTTGGTTGGCCAATTTCAGGAAATAATCCACCAGGGGCGGGATATCCTCGCGGCGCTCCCGGAGGGGCGGAAGGGCAAGGGAAAAAGAGTTCAAAAATTGTTGCAAATCCCTCCGGAAAGTTCCCCGGTTTAGGTTCAGCTCGAGGTCCGAATCGGTAGAGGCGATGACGCGGATGTCCAATGGTAAGGTAGCCTGGCTTCCAAGCCGGGAAAACTTCCGATCCAGGAAAACTTTCACTAATTTATCCTGGGTCTCGACCGGCAGGCGGTCCACTTGGTCCAAAAACAGGGTTCCCCCGTCGGCGAACTCCAACTTGCCGATCTGGTGGGACTTGTTCTTGGCTTCGTCGCCTTCCTCGCCGAAAAGTTCTTTCTCCAACTGGGCCTTGGAAAAGGACGCGCAGGGAACGGTAATGAAAGGGCCGCGGTGCCTCAAGCTTTGGGTATGCAGTTCGCGGGCCACTTCCTCGACGCCGCTTCCCATTTCGCCTTGGAGAAGAACCGGCAAATCGGCCTTGGCGATCCCGGATATTTTTTTCGCCAGTTCTTGGACGGCTTTGCTGGAGCCCATCAGGCAGACGGGTTTCTTGGCGCTGAGTTCCTCCCTCAAAAAACGATTTTCCTTCTCCAAGGCCCTTTTCTCTAGGACCCGCTTGATCAGCTCGTACAATTCCTCAATCTTATAGGGTTTGGTGATGTAATCGTAGGCCCCCAATTTCATGGCGTCCAAGGCCGTGTCCACACCCGTGAGGGCGGTTACCATGATGACGTCCAGCGATTCGTCCCTGCGCTTGATCTGCCGCAAGAGGTCAATGCCCGAACCGTCCGGGAGCATGATGTCCAGGAGGCAAAGGTCAAAATTTTGGCTTTTTAAGATCTGGAGGGCGGCCTTGACGTCCTCCGCGAAGGCCAAGTCGTACTCGTCCTGGAGCGCCAGGCGGAAGGATTCGCGGACGCTTTCTTCATCGTCGACGATTAAAATGAGAGGTTTCACGCTTTATCCAGTGTTTGAATTCTAGGGCGAAATGGCCGCCCACCAACGTTTCCCCAAGGCCAATATTATATTTTTACTGCGACTTTTTATAAAGCCTTTCAAGGCAAAGAAGGCCGATTTTAACACGGCCCCTTGTCCTGCAAGGGGTGCAAGTCAAAAACGGTCAAGAGTTTGGCAATATGGGAATAGCTCTTTTTTCAGCTTTTCATCCTCCAACAGCCGAAGGTATAAAAAAAGGTACTCGCTGGCCAAACCGCAGCGGTCCCCAAAGGCCTTTCGGGCCCTTTGGACGATTTTTGGGTATTGGGCGGGGGTGGGGGCCTCCTCCCCGGGCCTCAAAAGATGGATGGAACGGAAGTGCCGCTTCATGGCCCTTAAAACCCAGCGGTCCACGGGAAAAGCCGAGGCATGGCCTAAGGAAAAAAGCAGGATGCAATCCGCGATTTTGGGGCCTATTCCATCCAATGCCATGAGGGCTTCCCTGGCCTCGTCGCAAGAAATGCCCCTTAAATGGTCCAAAACAATCACTTGGGCTTCCACTGCCCGGGCCATGCGGATGATCCGGTCCGCCCTAGCCCGGTAGTTATTGGTGAAGGGCTTCAAAAAATCGGCCGAAAGATGGATCAAATCCTTGGGTTCGGGGAAGTTGTGCTGCCCTGGCGCCCCCTGGACCGGTCGGCCATATTTCTTACAGAATTTGTAAATGGCTTGGCGAATCACTACCACCGAAAGCCCTTGGGCGAACATATAGGAAACCGCGCATTCCCAGGGGTCTTGCCGAAGCAGCCGCAGGCCCTTGAGCAGCCGCGCCGGGCGGCTCAAAACTTTATGGCTTTCCGCTGTCCGGCCCCAATCCCCAATGTCATCGTCCAGGCTCAAGTAATCGGCCAGCCAATCGGAGGCCGGCTTTCCGCGGGCCGACTCCGCGCTGCATTCCCAATAAAGTTTTTTCCCTTCCTGCCGAACCCTCCAGTAGACACCGCCAGCCACGCCTTGGAACCAAGCCTGGGCATCGGACCTTTCCCAACGGAAGCATTGCCCGCACAGGAAGGTCAGTCCCAGGGAAAAAGGGTCGGGCAGGGGCAAAAGGCCTTCAACCATGTCACCGCATTCTCCGGTAGTAAATCAAGCCGACAGCCATTACCAACAACGGTCCCAGGGTTCCCTTGTCCCAGGTGCTGAAGGCCCAACAGACCGCCTGGTTCACCAAAAAATAGGAGCCGAGGGCCCAAAGCGACCAGCGCCGCATGGACCAAAGTCCAAAGAAACAAACAATCAGGAAAGTGAACCCCAAGGAACGGAAAAGGGCGTAAGTCATTCCAGCTTTTTGAACCGAAGGAGAATAAACCACGAACATTCCCAGGAGACAACCTAAAAAGCCGAGGATACAGAGAATGGATAATGGGATGGGCCGGTCGGATTTCACGGGGGAATCATAGCGGGCGGGTGAGGCCATGTCATCCGGCTTCGTTCATTGAATGCGACTCAGAGCTCGTTTGGGAAGGTTGCGGTGGTCCTCGGGCAGGGCCCCAGGCAACCCCGGGAATTTCAACGCCACTTCTTTAAAACCTAACTCCTGCGGTTCCTTTTCCTCCGGTTTCCCTTCCGTCGGGGATCTTTGCGGAGCCGGGGCATGTCCCCCTCAGGGCCGCTCCACCGCCGTTCCTCCTTGCGACGGTCCTCCCTTCCCCTTGGGGCAATGGGCCGATCCAAGAGGTAAAGGCGCACTAAAATTTCCCTGATCCAGTTTGCCATTGGGTTCAGTAAAAATTACATCCGGCGGATATTGACCACCCTGCTCCGTTCTTCGGTTTGGGCGGATGGGTTGAAATCCTGGGTACGTTTTTGGATTTCCAAGCCGTTCCTCCAGCTTTTCCATAAAGCCAGGCAGGCCACGGCCAAGGCCAGCACAAAGAAGATGTCGGAAACTTTCATGCCCAGTCCCAGGTCCTTCAGGTCGTAAGAAATATCGTCCAACCGTTTGGTGGTTTGGGCTTGAGCGCTGCTCAGCTCGCGGTATTGGCTGAAAGAGTCCCTTTCCATGAGGAACGCAACGGTTTGGACGCGGGTTTCCAGCTCCGCCAGCTTTCGGTCGTCGGTGGAGGGGGAGCGGACCATTCTTTCCTTGAATAAGGTCACGGGTGCTTGGGGGGCGGCGTTGGCGGTCCCCTGCTCAACAACGGTAGGCTTGCCTCCGATCCAGATAACGGTCTTATTGGCCATGTCTTTTTCGGAAACCAGTAGGCTTAGGAGTTCTCCGGCCTTTTTGTCCTGGGGATCAATTTGAAGGGCCTTGGAATCCCAAAGGATGGCTTGGTCGAAGTCGCCTGTCAGGTAGGATTGAAGGGCGGATTGATAATAATCATTGGCGCTTTTGGGGAGTTCCAGCGCCTGAGCCAAAACCCGGTTTGTGAACAAGCCCGCCAACAAGATTGGAACCAACCGGTTCATTAATTTTCTCACCATGGCACCTCTTTCGAACTTAGTAATATTACCACAAGTTAACTGTTTAACATAATAAAAGCGCCAAAACGTCCCGTTTTTTTCTCTCCAGCCGCTTCCGCCCTATGGGAATAGAAAAGGTCGTGGTGCCGAACGGTACACAAGTCCGACCTTATTAAATTTCCTTCTTTTAGGCCTATTTCCATCAATTGCCGGGCGTTGGCTTCCGCCAGGTCCAGTTTCCAATGGCTAGGGGATGAGCTTTGAAAAACCTCTCCCGCCCAGGGAAAAACCTCAGCAAATTCCCGGTAAACTTCCACTCCCACCTCATAACAACACAGGCCGATGCAGGGGCCCAGGGCCACCCTCACTTCCTCGGGCCGGGTGCCATAGGCTTCCCCCATGGCCAAAAGCGCCTTGGCGGCCACATGGCCCACCGTGCCCTTCCAGCCCGCGTGGGCCAAGCCGACGGCCTGGTGGGTCGGATCATAAAAAAATACAGGAAGGCAGTCGGCCACCAACAGCATGATCGGGACGCCTTTTTCATTGGTGATGATCGCGTCGCCTTCACCCAAGGAGCCCCCGCTGGGCGAGCGGTTGGCGGCATCCAGCTTGATCACGCGGTCGCCGTGGACCTGGTCCACGTAAACCGGCGTCTCCAAGTCCATACCTGCCGCGCGGGATAAGAGCGTCCAATTCTCCTTCACGCGGACGAGGTCGTCCTGGACCTTCGCGCTGAGGTTGAGCGACCGATAGGTACCCTGGCTTACGCCACCCAAGCGCGTTGAAACCGCGTGCTTTAAGACCTTGGGGTCGGCCAGTCGGGGAAACGAAAGCACAACGATGCCGCCCTGTTGCTGTTGAAGCGCCTCAGCGCCGAGCTTCTTGGTTTTCACCTTTTTTCTCCACTTTATCGCGGAAGGACAGGATGCCGTCGGCGATGGACTGGGCGATTTTTTGTCGCCACTGCGGATCTTCTAACTTCCTTTCTTCCTTCGGGTTGCTGATAAAAGCCGTCTCCACCAAGATGGAGGGCATGTCCACTTGCCGAAGAACATAAAAGGGGGCGTGCTGTATGCGCCGGATGTGCTGGTCGAGCCGGTCCCGGATGCGTCGATCCACCTCTTCGGCCAGGCTTTGGCTCCGTCGGCTGAAAATACGCTGGTGGAGATCAGCGAACAAATTCGTCAAGTCATTGTTGAACCCATTTTCATCCACAGCCGCCACGGCGGCCAGTTTATTGGAAGGTCTGGCGCTGTAAAAATAGGTTTCCGTGCCTGTCGTCTTGCTGTGGGGATTGGCATTGCAGTGGATGGAGACAAAAACGTCCCCTTGGTGCAGGTTGGCGAATTCGGTGCGGTATTTGAGCGTGATAAAATAATCGTCCGTCCGGGTCATGTAAACCTTCAATTGAGGGTCCCGGCTTAATATCCCGGCGACCCGTTGGGCGATGTCCAGGGTAGCCTGTTTTTCACAGTACAGTCCATCGATGCCTTTCGCCCCGCTGTCCTTTCCGCCGTGCCCGGGGTCGATAATGATCCGCCGGACGTGGTAATCCTCTTTCTCGGGCGGCGCCTCTTCCTCGGGCCTTGCCGTTGTCAAAGGTTCGGCCTGGGCGTCATTTTCTTCTTCCTCCGTCGGCGTCGCGGAGGCTCCTCCGCCATCCGCTGCGGCCTCGGGGGTGGGCGGGGGGCTCGGAAGGGATTGGGTCTGGTCCTGGATTTCCTGCTGAATTTCCTCTTTCTTCACCGAACCCACCACCAATTGGTTTTGGTCCGCCAAATAACGAACGTCCAGGTTCAACAAAGCGCCCATCAGGTCTTCCGCCGCTTCCGGCGAAACGGCCAACTGGCCGGAGACAATCTCGGCCGGTTCCAGGGGGTAGGAGCCTGGCGGATTGTTCACCTCGAAGAAGGGCTGGGAAAGAATTAATTGGACCTGGGCCTTATCCTTCGACAGTGTCATCTTCCGGGTCTGGGAATCGAACTGAACCTGGATCCCGTAAAAACGGGCCAGATCCATGAGTGGCAAGTAGGCCTTGCCGCTTATGTCATGAAGGATCGGCACTGGAACCGCACCGGCCTGGTTGGCGTATAGGAGGGTCACTGGCGCGTCCGCCCCAAGGGGGGAAAGAACTCCCAAAGTCCCCAAGAGCAGGGCCGCCCAGGCGGCAAGGCGCGCCTTAGTTTTCAACCGCATCCGTGGTCCCCTCCTCCTTGGGATTCTTTCCCTCCGGCAGGTGCTTAATGCGGAAATACCAGTTATAAACCCTTGTACATCCGTTCTTGTCCATGGCCCGTGCGGTCAGGATATGCCCTCCCCGGGGCAAAGGCGCTCCCACGGGATGGCGGAAAATATGCGTTTGGGGGTCATATTGGGACTGCAGGATATGGCTGCCGACCTGGAGTTGGACCGACTTGGGCACGACGTTATCCAGGATTTGACCTGAAATAACCGGTTCCTGGCTGTTAATCAGGTCACCGTCCCCGGGCGAGAGATTTTTAAGGTGCAGGACCTTATCCTTGAAAATATCGGCGAACCTCTCATGGCTGATGGGGTAGAGGATCAGGTTGCGTTTGAGCACCAAGGGCGGAACCGTCCTGTCGTTGGGGCCGGGGTTGACGGTGAAAGCTAACTTGTAACCTAAATCCCGGACGGCCTTGAGAATGCCGGGGTCGTAAACACCGTAAGGATAGGCCAGCCAGTCCGGTTTGTTTCCAAAGCGGGACTCGATGAAAGTGAGCGGCTGGCTTAACTCATAGGTCCACAGTTTTTGGGCCGCAGCGGCGGCTAGTTTTTCTCCGACCATGCCCATGTTAAGGTGGTTGGCGGTATGGGACTCCACGACCATGCCCGATTTCTCCATTTCAAAGATGTCGTCATCCGTAAGGGCTTCCGTTGACAATTTCCCCTGATGCTTTTGACTGATTTCCTTCTTTTTTTTAAGGGCTAATTCCCCATATTCGACGAAGTGGGTATAAAGGAAAAAAATGGAGGGGTAGCCTAAGGGTTTTATGACGGGATAAGCGTCCGTATAAACCGTGCGGAAACCGTCGTCAAAGGTGATGAGGACCGGTTTCAAGGGGAGGGGTTTCCCTTGAAACCAGTACGCCATCAGTTGTTCCTGGGAAATGGGATGAAATCCATTGCCCTTCAGGTACTGCATCTGCCATTGGAACTCCTCAATGGGCATTTGGTATTGGGCCTGGGTCAAATCCTCGGCCTCATCCGGGTGGTGAAGGAACCGGTGGTAGCAAAGCACATAGAAGGGCTCGTCGGAGCCCGGCATGCCCGGCGCCGCCGCAGGGGCGGGATCGGACGTCGTCGCCGTCAAATCCGTCCCCCAGGCCGTGAACGGCGGCAGGAACGCTGCCGCCAAGCCGAGAACCTTCCATGTTTTACCCAACCGCTCTTTCGACATTCCTAAGTTCCTAAGTTTTCATTCTGAGCGATTTTTAGCGGCGAACCTTTGTTCAAACCCGAGTCCTCCGTTTCACTCAGGATGACGAATGAAATCCAATTTTATTTCAAGGTTTCATTCGTCAATTCTGAAATGGCTTGCTGGCCAATCGGCGCCGCAAGTAAGCCGGAATATCGTACTGCCCGTCGGACAATTTAAGCGTCATATCCCCTTCCACTTCCTCGAGGGAGGCGGTCTGGGACGAGCTAGCCTTGGCCGTGTTGAAGTTGGGCGTGACGAAATTCTTCAGGTCGATCACCGTGGCCATTTGGTCGGGATCCTTCTGGGCCTCGAAACCCGTAGCGATGATGGTGACCCTCAGGCCATCCTTCAGGTTCTCGTCCCGCACGATGCCGGGGATGATTTCGGCGCCGGGCCGGGAGGCCTTTTGCAGGAAACCGTTGATCTGGTTGAACTCGTTCAGGGTGAAATTGGCCCCTGCGGTCACCAACACCAGCACGGCGGTGGCTCCGGCAATGTCCACATCCTCCAAAAGCGGGCTGTTGACGGCCTTTTGCACCGCCTTCAGGGCCCGGTCCTCGCCCGTGCCCGTGCCCATACCCATCAGCACCTTGCCCTTGGCGGTCAAAATGCGCCGCACATCGGCGAAGTCACGGTTGATGATGCCCTCGGAGTGGATAATGACCGAGATTCCCTGGATGGCCTGCACGAGCACCTCGTCCACGCGGGCGAAGGCGGAGGCCAGGTCCACATCCTGCTCGCATACCAGGTTGATGCGCTCGTTGGGGATCACCACGACGGCGTCCACGTGGGGCATCATGGCGCGCAACCCGTCCTCGGCTTGGGCCTTGCGCACCGGGCCCTCGTGCTCAAAGGGGCGGCTCAACACGCCCACGGTCAGGATGCCTAGCTTTTTGGAGATTTCGGCCACCACTGGGGCCGCGCCTGTGCCCGTGCCGCCGCCCATGCCTGCGGCCACCACCACCATGTCGGCGCCCTCCAGGCACTTGGTGATTTCGTCGGTGGATTCCATCGCGGCTTCTTTTCCGATGGTGGGGTTGCCGCCCGAGCCCAGGCCCTTGGTCAGGGCCTTGCCCAGCTGGATTTTCTTGATGGCCTTGCTGCGGCGCAGGGACTTGTAGTCCGTGTTGGCCGCGATGCATTCCACCCCTTCAATGCCGGCTTCGATCATCTTATTGACGGCGTTACACCCGCCGCCGCCCACCCCGATGACCTTCAGATGGGCCAGGTACTGTGTCACATCGTCTTCTGCGAACTCAATCATTTCTTTTCCCCCTCTTTTGACTTCGTGAGGGCCGGTATCCATCAGCTACCGGCTTGCTGTCCGACTTCCCCATTACTTCAGGTGAAGACTTTTCCTTAAGCCTCTGGATGGAGTCTCCGAACCATCCCGTGGTGAGCTTCCCAGAAATCATATTGAGTCGCCGAACCATTTCTTCATGCGGGCCAGGATGTTTCCAAAGGCGTCGCCGCCCGAAAATCCGGTTCCCTTCCTGCCGCCCTGCGGGTTTTGGGCCTGGGTGCCCATCAATACCAGCCCCACGGCCGTGGAATAGCTGGGGTTGGACACCACGTCCGTGAGCCCCCCCACCCGCTTAGGCGAGCCGATACGCACCGGAAGCTGCAGGATCTTCTCCGCCAGTTCGGCCGTGCCTTCCATCAGGGCCGCGCCTCCCGTGATGACCGCCCCGGCCGGGATGCGGTCCTCAAATCCGTGTTTTTTCAGCTCAGAGCCCACCAGTTCGAAGATTTCCTCCATGCGGGCCTCAATGATCTCGGAAAGCACCCGCCGTGGCATGCGCCGGTCGGGCCTTCCCCCCACGCCGGGCACGGTGATTTCCTCTTCTTCCTTCACCATGGCCGTATAGGCGCACCCATACTGGATCTTGATGCTTTCAGCTTCGGTATTGGGCGTGCGCAGCCCTACGGCCACGTCGCTGGTCACCAGTGTCCCCCCCAAGGTGATGATGCCCGTGTGCCAGAGGGCGCCGTTGATGAAGACCGCGATGTCCGTGGTTCCGCCGCCGATGTCGATCAGCACTACTCCCAGTTCTTTCTCGTCCGCCGACAGGATGGCCTCGGCCGAGGCCAGGGGTTGCAGGATGATGTCCGCCACCTGCAATCCGGCCCTCTCCACGCTCCGCACGATGTTTTGCACGCTGGTGACGGCCCCCGTCACCACATGCACCTCGGATTCCAGCCTCACCCCCGACATGCCCACGGGGTTCTTGATGCCGTCCTGGTCGTCCACGATGTATTCCTGGGGAATCACGTGGATGATCTCCCGGTCCAAGGGGATGGCGATGGCCTGGGCCGCCTCGATGACCCTCTCCCGGTCGTCCTCGGTGATTTCCTTGTCCTTACGGGACACCGCGATGACCCCCCGGCTGTTCAGTCCCTTGATGTGCCCACCCGCCACTCCCGCGAAGACGGAGGAAACCGCCACGCCCGCCATGCGCTCGGCGTCCTGCACGGACTTCTTGATGGAGGCGATGGTTTGCTCGATGTTGACCACCGAGCCTTTCTTCAGGCCCGTGGAGGGGGTGGTGCCCACGCCGATGATGTGCACCTGTCCCTCGTCGTCCTGTTCGCCGATGATGGTGCAGACCTTGGTGGTGCCCAGATCCAGCCCCACCACGATGTCCTGCTTGATTTCCTTGGCCATCCAACCCACCCCCCTCTAAATCAATTTTGAGTTACCGAAGTTTTTCAATGCTCCCGCGTTGAAAAACCATCAAGATTCCTAATTTCCAACTCCCCGTCCCTGGTTGCCTTTATCGTTTCGCCGCCGAGAAACAGCGGCAGGGTCCGAAACAGACCTTGATCATTTTCAAATTCACCTGTTTGGCGCGGCCTACTTCCTTCAGCGGGCGCGCCACCATTTTTTTCAATTTCTTCCGGTAGGACCGGAAGATCCTTTGCGCTTTCATTGCGCCTCCCTCGTTTTGACCAGCACCATTCCGCGGTACCGGAAATCCATGGCGGCCGCGTGTTTTCCCTTGCCGCTCAAATCGCTCAAAACAAGCGCCATGCGCCGCAGTTCGGTCTCGTCGACCGGCGTGTTGAAGGTGGCCTGGATGCCGTCGATGAACGTCACTTTCAAAGAATCCGCCTCCGAAAGGTTGACCTCCGAAACGTCCTGGGCTAAAACCGGGTCCTTTTTCCGGAGGAAGGACAAAAAATCCAATGCCGGTTTCAAAGCCTCCGCCGTGGCGGTGGTTCCCCAGTCGTCCGCCTTGACCGCCAATCCAGAAATGAGCGGCAGGTCTTCCCGCAAAAGGGCCGGCGCAGGCGGCAAAACCCTCCCATCCGGGCCCACGCCGTAAAGGTCGCCGCTATCCAAAAGGGCCACGGGCCTGCGTTCGCGCACGGAAATCACGATAGAGCGGGGCAGGCGCCTTTCAATGAAGGCGCTGTCCACCCAGTCCATCTTCTGGACCCTTTCCAGCGCCCCGTTTAAATCCAGCCTGAACATGCTTTCCCCCAGCGGCAGGGCCGCGGTTTGGATGACCTCGTCATCGCTTAGATAATGGTTTCCGTCCACGCTCACCCTTTCCAGCTTCAACCCCGCCACGTCCTGGAGCATGGCGGTGGTTCTGTTTTTCGACCAAACCACGGCCAGCGCCAGGAGCGCCAGTCCCGCCAGCTTGAGGATCCAGGCGAATCGGGAGAAGCCCGGTATCCGGGGCGCCCAGGCCTTTTTCCTGGCCGAATAGGCCGGCGTCTCCTCCACCGGCGTGACCCCGGGCCTGTAAAAGGCATGCGCCGCCTGGCTCCGGAACGGCGTTGGCTTTTCCTTTGTTTGCCCCCAATGGAGGAAAAGGCGTTTTCCGCCTCCCCTTTCGGTTTTGTCCGCCTTAAGGCGGACGCCATAGGTCACGCCCGCCGTATGGAACCGGGGCGATTTTTCACTTAGAGGAACCCGTGAACCCCGGTAATACATCAGGCTTTTTTCCTCCTTTTGAGCGCCATGCCAACCACCGTTTTCAAGAACTGCGGGAATGCCATGCCCGCCGCCTTGGCCGCGTCCGGCACCAGGCTGGTGGCGGTCATGCCGGGCGCAGTGTTCACTTCCAGGATCCGCGGCTCCCCGCTCCCGGGGACGATGAAGTCCACGCGGTAATAGTCCTCGCAGCCCATGGCCTTTCCCGCCCGGACCGCATAGGCCTTCACTTTTTGGGCGTTCTTGGCCGCAATGCGGGCCGGGACCACATGGTCGGATTGGCCCGGCGTGTATTTGGCGTCAAAGTCGTAGAATTCGTTTTTTGGCACGATTTCGATGACGGGCAAGGCCTTTCGCCCCAGGACTGTGACGGTCACCTCAACGCCGGGAACGAATTTCTCCACGATGGCCCAAGGACTGTATTGGAAGGCCTTTTGGATGGCTTTCACCAGTTCATCCCTTTTTTTCACGATGGTCACACCGATGGCCGAGCCGACGTCGGCGGGTTTGACCACCAGGGGAAAGCCCAGCCTGATTTCCTTGAGCCGCTTCCCTTTCCCCCAACTCTTATGCAAGGCCTGCCAAGGGGCCGTGGGAATCGCGTTGGCCTCAAAAACGAGCTTGGAGCAGCCTTTGTGCATGGCCAATCCGCAGGCCAGGGCCCCCGAGCCGGTATAGGCCACCCCCCATTTGTCCAACAAAGCCTGCAAGGTTCCGTCCTCCCCAAACCCGCCGTGTAAGGCGATGAAAACCGCGTCCAACTTGGCGGCCTTAATCCTCTTTTCCAGCTGTTTTTCATCCTTATCCGCCGCGGTTAAAACCAGCGGCACGGCTTTAATCCCCGCCTTTTTCAACCCTTCCACCACGCCTTTCCCGGACATCATGGAAATTTTTTTTTCCGGGCTCCATCCCCCCATCAAAACGCCGACTTTCATCTCGCGCTCCAGTCCTCTGATTTTCCCAACCGCGTTGTCCAAGGTGTCGGTCAACCACGCCGCTTTTCCTTAGCGGCCCTTCAAATTCCAAAAAACATCCTTGATATCGTCCCAATCCCAATCCCCCAGTGGCAGGACTTCGGGTTCCAGCCGGATCTGGTACTCCGCCCAGACCCGCTTCTGGATTTCCCGCATCACGGCCGCCACGTCATGGGCGGTGGCGGTGCCTTCGTTGATGATGAAGTTGGCGTGGATCTCGCTGACCCTGGCACCGCCGACCTTGAACCCCTTCAACCCCACGGATTCGGTCAGCCTTCCCGCGAAATTGCCTTCGGGGTTCTTGAACACGCTGCCCGCGTTCCTTTCCGTCTTGGGCTGCTTGCCCCGGCGGATTTTGAAATATTCCTTCACCTTTTTCTCAATTTCGGCTTTGGGTTCCTTCTTCAGCTTCAGTGCCACTTCCACCAGCACGTTGCCGCTCAATTTCAAGGACGAATTGCGGTAGCCGTACTTGTAATCCGCCTTTTTCAGCTGCTTTACCTGGCCGTGGGGCGTCACGATGGTCAATTCCTCCACCGTCGGGCCAATCCAGGCCTTTTTGGCGCCCGCGTTGCCCACCACCGCCCCGCCGAGGGTGCCGGGGATACCGGCAAAGAATTCCACACCGCCCAACCCCGCCTCCCTGGCCTTAGTGAGGACCGTCACCAGCTTGGTGCCGGCCTTAGCCCACACCCGGTCGCCTTCGATGCGAAGGCCTTGGAACCCCCGCCCTAGGCGGATCACGACCCCCCGGAAACCCCCGTCGGCGAAAAGCACGTTGCTGCCGCCGCCCAGCACCAGGTAAGGCGCCCCCGCGTGGGTCAGGCAGCGCAGGAGTTCGGCGAGGTCTTGGAGGGTTTGGGGCTCCACGAAAGCTGCCGCCTTCCCGCCCAAGTGGTAGGTGGTATAAGGGGCAATGGGGTGGTCGAACTCCACCTTTCCCTTGATCAAATGTTTGAGCTCCCCGAAATCCACGGTTTCCCTTTCCATCGTTAGCACGTCAAAACCGACCCTTCACCGCGAAAGCGCGAAGTCCGCGGGGAAAACTTAAAGGATCGCTCGGATTTAATTTCATTTTTCGCTTCATCATTCCCAGATCCTCATCTTGGAGTCCCCCGCCTTTCCCCGGCCAATCCCGTCTTTCAGCCTTTGTGTTTTTGGACGAGGTCGGTCCCCACTTTCCAAATGTCCCCCGCGCCCATGGTCATTAACACGTATCGGTCCGTTAAACGGCTCTTCAGGTATTCCAACAACGCCGTTCGGTCTTCGATGTAACGAACGTCGGGATGAATGTTCTCCCGTAGGGCCTCCACCAGGGTCATGCCCGTAACCCCGGGAATGGGCTTTTCCCGGGAGGGATAGATGGCCGCGATCACCACCTCATCCGCGTCGCCGAAGGATTTACCGAACTTGTCGCGCAAAAGCTGGGTCCGGGAAAAAAGGTGGGGTTGGAACACCACCAGGAGCTTCTTGTTGCCCGCGAAATTGCGGGCCGCCTTCAGGGTTTCGGCCACGGCCGTGGGATGGTGGGCATAATCGTCCATAACCGCGGCTCCCTTGTAGGTGCCCTTGGCCTCGAAACGCCTCTTGGCGCCGCGGAAGCGGACGAGGCCGGCCGCGATCTTCTTGAAGGGGACCTTGAGTTCCAGCCCCACGGCCACCGCCGCCAGTGCGTTTTGGATGTTGAACCGCCCCGGCACGTTCAACCGGACGGCCCCAAGTTTTTTCCCCTGGAAGGCGACTCCGAAGGCCGAACCCGCCTTTTCGAGTCTGACCTTGTGCGCCGACACCTGCGCTTCCCTGGAGAAGCCGTAGGTCATGATGCGGCGTTTGATCTGGGGCAGGATCATCTGCACTTGTTTGTCGTCGACGCCGAGTATCACGCAGCCGTAAAAGGGCACCTTGTTGGCGAAGGTGACGAAGGCGTCCCGCACCTTGTCGATGGAACCGTAATAGTCCAAGTGGTCGTCGTCGATATTGGTGACGATGGAGATCATGGGGGAAAGCAGGAAAAACTCGCCGAAAGCCTCGCAGGCCTCGGCCACCAGGTAGTCGCCCTTGCCCAGCTTGGCGTTGGATTTGAACACATCCACCTGGCCGCCGATGACCAGGGTGGGATCCAAGCCCGCCTCGGTCATGACCAGTCCGATCATGGAGGTGGTGGTGGTCTTGCCGTGGGTGCCCGAGATGGCGATGCCGTACTTCAGGCGCATCAACTCGGCCAGCATTTCCGTGCGCGCGATGACCGGGATGGCCCTTTTATGGGCCTCCTGGATCTCCGGGTTGTCCATGGGCACGGCTGCGGAATAAACCGCGACATCCGCCCCGGCCACGTTCCCCGCCTTGTGGCCGAAGTGGATCTGGGCGCCCATTTCCACGAGTCGGTCCGTCACGTCGGAGGCCTTCAGGTCCGAGCCCGTGACCTCGTAGTGCAGGCTTAGGAGCACCGCGGCGATACCGCTCATGCCGGCCCCGCCAATGCCGATGAAATGGACCCTCCGCACGTTGGCGAAGGGCAGGGTTTGGATTTTGGTTTTAACTTTCACTTGATTCCCTTCTTTTCCGCCATCTCGAGCAGGCCTCTCACGATCTCGGCGGCCGCCCCCGGCTTGGCCAGTTTGCGGGCGGCCTCGCCCATCGCCTCCAATTGGCCCTCATCCGAAAGGAGGGAAATCAGCATCCGGGTGAGGCTTTCGTCGTCCAGCTCCTTTTCGGTAATCACGACTGCCGATCCAGCCCTCTCCAAGGCCCTCGCATTCATCTCCTGGTGTCCGGAAGCGTGGGGATAGGGAATAAAAAGAGCCGGCAATCCCCGGCTTAAGGCTTCGGCGCAGGTCATGGCTCCGGATCGGGCCACCACCAGGTCGGCCGCCGCGTAGGCTTCGTGGATGTTGCTGATAAAGGGCCTCAAAACCACCTTGAGGCCGCAGTTTTCCAGTTGGTCCACCGTCTTGCGGTAATCGTTCCAGCCGGTCATCATGATCACTTGGACCTTCTGGTCCCCCTCCCCCAAAAACTTGATCACATCCGTCATGTGCTGGTTGAGCGTATGCGCCCCCTGACTGCCGCCCAGCATCAGGAGAGTGGCCGTATCCAGGCTCAGCCCGAGGCTCTCCCGCGCTTTCCGCTTGTCCGCCGTGATGATTTCTTCCCGTACCGGAATTCCCGTCCATTGGGTTCTCCTTTTCGAAAGGCGTTTTAAAGTGTCCTCAAACCCGACGAAAATCCTCCTTGAGAAAAAAGATAAAAACCGGGCCGCCAACCCTGGCGCGACGTTGGGCTCGAACAACCCCACCGGGACGCCCCTCAAGGCCGCCGCCAGCGATACCGGCACTGACACGTAACCTCCCGTTGAAAAAATAACGTCCGGCCGGAAACGCCGCAGGATCCGGCCCGCCTGGGCCATTCCCTTGGCGAAATCCAGCCAAAAGGCGAAAAACTTGGCCGAAAACCCCCGTGGGAAACCGCTGGCTTGGATGCCCTCGAACTCAAACCCCGAGTCCGGGACCCATTTGGATTCCAGCCCTTCGGCCTTACCCACGTAAAGCACTTGAACCTCCGGATGCCTCGACAGCTCCCGGGCGATGGCGATTCCGGGGAAAATGTGCCCCCCCGTGCCTCCGCCGGTGATGATGATTCGTTTCTTGTTCCCTTCCACTTTTCAAGCCTTTCATAATTTTCATTTTTATCCCCCTGGCCTCAGCCGATCCCGAGGGCCCCATACCCGGCCCCTTCCGTCAAGGGCGACGGCATTTTGATTCCCCGGGAGATGTTGAACAGGATTCCGATGGAAACCAGGGTAAAGACCATGGAAGATCCTCCGTAGGAAATCAGCGGCAGGGGGATGCCCTTGGTGGGAAGGAGACCCGTCACCACCCCCAAGTTGATCAAGGTTTGGAACCCGATCATCGCCGTAATGCCCGCGGCCAAGAGTGACAGGAACATCCCGCCCTCCCTTTGTCCCCACACCGAGGCCACCTTGAAGCCCCTGAGGATAAAGACCCCGAAAAGGAATACCAGGGTGCCCGCCCCCACCATCCCCAGTTCCTCGGCGATGATGGCGAAGATGAAGTCCGTATGGGGCGCGGGAAGGTAGAAGAGCTTTTGCGAGCTGTTGGAAAGTCCCACCCCCAGCGGCCCGCCGTTGCCCACGGCGATCAGGCTTTGGATCAGCTGGAACCCGGCGCCCTGCGGGTCTTCCCATGGGTTTAAAAAGGCCGTGATGCGCTTCATGCGGTAGCTGGCCGACTCCACCAGGAAGATGAAAACCGGCAGCAGGATGGAAAGAGGGATCAGGAAAAAAGTCCATTGCATCCCGGCCAGGAAAAGCAAAAGGATGGTGACCAGGGCCAAAAGCACCGCCGTCCCGAAGTCGTGTTGTTTTTCCAAAAGCAGCATGCAGATTCCCAGGATCACGAGGTAGGGAAACAGCCCCGAGAGGTTCGAGAGGGTTTGCCGGCGTCGCTCCAGGGAATCCGCCAAGTAGAAAACCAGGGCGATCTTTAAGACTTCCGACGGCTGGAACGAGAAGGGCCCCAGGCGGAACCACCTTTGGGCCCCACCCACGGTCTTCCCGATCCCCGGCACGCATACCAGGGCCATCAGGAAGATGGCCGTGAACAATCCTGGGATGGCCAGGGCGCGCATGGATTCCAGGTCCACCCGCGAAACCACCCACATGGCGGCGCTCCCCGCCAAAACCCAGAGCAGCTGCCGGCCGAAGAAGTAATAGGAACTCCCGTAGCGGTCATGGGCCAGGATGGCCGAGGCGCTGTAGATCATGATGAGCCCCACCGTGACCAAAATCAGGGTCAACAGGAAAATCAGGAAGTCCGGCGAAGCTTGTTCTTGTTTTCTAAAACCCATCCTGAACCTCGGTTCTTAGTTTCAAGTTTGTAGTTTTAAGTTACGGTTTGTTTCCCAATGAATTTCATTGGGAAACGTTCATCCGCTCAAAACTTAGAACTCAACACTGCTTTTGGAAGTTCATCCTTCCGTTCGGATTCCGAGCAAGGCTTCGGAGGTGTTGAATAGGCGTTGGTAGGTGTTGGTCTCAGAATCCGAACGCAAGAATGAAAATCCTTTCGTTTGCAAAACTTTTAAAACCCCATCCCCAAGCGACGGCCCAAAGATTCCCGTGGGATCTTCGGGCCTTTCCACGATTAAACGTTCACTTTTCCGGCCTTTTGCTGGGCCATCTTGGCCACCACCGCCTTGAACTGCCTTCCGCGGTCCTCGTAGTTCTGGAACATGTCGAAACTGGCGCAACCGGGCGAAAACAGCACCACGCCGCCCCTCTCGCAGGCCGCATAGGCTCCGTTCACCGTTTCCTCGAGGCTTCCCGCCTCCACGACCGTGGCGGCGGGGGAAAGCTGCTGGACGATCTTTTGCTTGCATTCCCCGAAGGCCACGATGCGCGTGACCTTTTGCTTCACCAGGGAGCCCAGTTTCGTGAAGTCACTGGCCTTGTCCCGGCCGCCCAGGATGAGCACGATGGGCCTTTCGAAGCTCTCCAGGGCCTTCAGCACCGAATCCACGTTGGTCCCCTTGGAGTCATTCACAAATCGGACGCCGTTGATCTCGCCCGCCGCCTCCAGGCGGTGCTCTACTCCCGTGAAGTCTCGGAGGGTCTTCGCGATGGATTCGTCCGGAACCCCGCAAAGGGAGGCCATGAGGGACGCCGCGCAGGCGTTTTCCACGTTGTGCGGCCCGGGTATCTTCAATTCCGACACGGGGAGCAGGGGGCGGCCCAAGAGCTCGATTTTTCCGTCCAAGGCGTAACAACCGGGTTTGGGGGCGGGTTTGTTCCCGGGGAAGCCGAAGAAATAAAGCCGGCTTTTGACCAGGGTGGAAAGGATGGGGGTGTACTTGTCGGAAAGATTCAGCAGGGCCGCATCCCCGGGTTTTTGGTTTTCGAAGATTCGTCCCTTGGTCTCCACGTACTCCTGCATGCCCTGGTGCCGGTCCAGGTGGTCCGGCGTCACGTTCAGGACCGCGGCCACCTTGGGCCGGAATTCCTCGATAGTCTCTAGTTGGAAGCTGGAAACTTCCAGCACCGCCCAATCCTCCGTACAAAGCTCGAAAACCGCCTCCGAGAAGGCCTTTCCGATGTTGCCGCAGGCGACGGCTTTCTGTCCCGAGGCCTGGATCATGGCGGCCGCCAGGGTGGTGGTGGTGGTCTTGCCGTTGGTGCCCGTAATGGCCGCCACCGGCGCCGGGCAATAGCCGAACGCCAGTTCCATTTCCCCAATCACCGTGATTCCCTTCTCCCGGGCCGCTTCCAGGGTCGGGTGGTTCGCGGGAACGCCGGGGGAGACCACCACCAGGTCCGCGTTGGCCACGGTGGCGGGGTCGATGCCCCCCAGCAGGAGCTTCACGTGGGCCAACTGCTCGGCCCGCTCGATCCAGCCCGAAAGTTTTTCCGGGGTCTTGTCATCCAGGACGACCACATGGGCGCCATGGACGGACAAAAGCCGCGCCGCCGCGAAACCGGACCGGCCCAACCCGATAACCGCCACTTGTTTTCCGTGCACGTAATGCATAAGTCTCCTAAACCAACTTCCAACACGGGGTTACGAAGGCACATGGACCATCTTTTTTACTTTGGTTTTTTTTCTTTATCACTTCGCTGCCTTTCTGGGGGTCTTTGTGCCTTCGTGTTGGCCTTTCGTTCAACGAAGTTTCAAGGTCGAAAGCGTCAGCAACGTCAATATGATGGCGATGATCCAAAACCTCACGATGAGCTTGGATTCGGGAACCCCCGACAACTCGAAATGGTGGTGCAAGGGCGCCATCTTGAAAACCCTCTTGCCGCTCATCTTGAAGGAAGTCACTTGGATGATGACCGAAAGCGCCTCGGCCACGAAGATGCCGCCCACGATGATGAGGAGGACTTCCTGCTTTACCATCACCGCGATGGTCCCTAAAAGTCCGCCCAAGGCAAGCGATCCGGTGTCGCCCATGAAGATTTGCGCCGGGGGGGCGTTGAACCAGAGGAACCCCAGTCCCGCTCCCACCAGGGCCGCGCAAAGGACCGTGAGCTCGCTGGAGCCCGGCACTTGGATGATTTTGAGGTACTCGCTGAACTTCACGTTGCCGGACACATAGGTGACCACCACGAAGGCCATGGCCGCGAAGGTGGTGCAGCCGATGGCCAGCCCATCCAATCCGTCCGTCAGGTTGACCGAATTGGAGGCCCCGACGATGACGAGGATGGCGAAAAAGGGGTAGACCACGTCCAGGTTGAGCGGATGTTTAAAGAAAGGAAGGGTAATGGCGGTTTTCAAGACGAAGTCGTCCGGCAGGACATACAGGTATCCATAAACAATCAGGATGGCCCCGATGAACTGGAACATCAGCTTCCACCCCCCGGGAATTCCCCGGCTTTTACCGATGCCCTTGAGCTTGATGAGGTCGTCCAAAAATCCGAGGCAGCCGAACCACAGGATGGAAAAGAAGGCCAGCCAGAAGAATTTCGAGTCCAAACGCACCCAAAGAAGGCCGCTGAGGACAAGCGCCAAAAGGATGAGAACCCCTCCCATGGTGGGCGTTCCAGCCTTGGAGGAATGGCCGGCCGGGCCGTCATAGCGTATTTTCTCCCCCAGTTGGGCCGCCTGGATTCGGGCGATCACCGCGCGTCCCCAAAGCAGGCAGAGCCCGAAAGCCGTCACGGCGGCGTAGACGCTCCGGAAGGTGACGTAACGGAAGACGTTGAAACCGATGAAATGGCTGGCCAGGGGGTAAAGTAGTTTGTAAAGCACCGTTGAATCCTTAGTTTTTGTTGATCCTCATGAAGTAAAACCGCACCTGCCGCTCCCTCCAAGCTTCATCCCTCCGGAAGGGCCCCCACACCTTCTCCATTGTTTCTTCCGGGGGCAGGGCCGATCCTTGCCTTAAATCCGGCCCTTTGCGGAAGGGGTGGTTCTCGTCCGCCAAGCCGTCCAGGAACTGTTTCAGGTCGAGCATCTCAAAATCCCTCCAGGATTTTTTCCAACCTCATGCCTCTCGAGGCCTTCAAGAGGACCGCGTCGCCCTTCTCCACGGACCGCCTTAAGAACATCCGGGCGTCCGCCACTTCCCCGAAGGCCCAGGCCTTGTTTTTTTGTCCCCCGGTCAAGCCGTTGAAGGCCCTCCGCATGCGGGACCCTACCAAAAGCACGCCCTCCAAACCGCTGCCCATGGCCTTTTTCGCGATGCGGTAATGGGTCTCGGGCGAGAATTCTCCCAGTTCCAGCATGTCGCCCAGGACCGCCCATTTGCGTTGCGGGCCCTGCATGCCGGCGAAGGTGACCAGGGCCGCCTCCATCGAGGTCGGCGAGGCGTTGTACGCGTCGTTGACGAAAAGGATGCCGCCCAGGTTCTTGATCTCCATGCGCATGGGCGCTTCGGAAACAAAGTTCCTCAACCGTTGGGCCAGGGCCTTCAAGGGGATCCCCAGGGCCAGGCCCGCCGCAACCGCCGCCATGGAATTGCGCACGTTGTGCGCGCCCGGCATGGAAAGCCGCGTGGCCGCAGTTTCACCCTGCGCCCGGATCTCGAAACGCGTCCCCAACCCGTCCGGCTCCAGGCGGACGGCCCGCACCTGGCCCAATTTCAGCCCGAAGGTCATCACGTTTTCCACGTTCTTCCTCAGCAAGGCGTCGTTCGCGTTCAAGATGTTGGTTCCCCTTTCCCTTAAATGCGCCGCGATCGTTTGTTTTTCCCGCGCCAGGTGGCGGCGGTCCTTGAAAAACCCAAGGTGCGCCTCCCCGATGGCCGTCACCACGGCCACGTCGGGCCTGGATATGTCGGAAAGCCTTTCCATTTCCCCGGGGTGGTTGATGCCCAGCTCCACCACTGCCACCTCATGCTCCGTCCTCAGCTTCAACAGGGTCAGCGGCAGGCCCCATTGGTTGTTCAGGTTCCCCTGCGTCTTCAGGACCCGGAAGGAACCCGAGAGCAGTTGGGCCGTCATGTCCTTGACCGTGGTCTTGCCCACGCTGCCCGTCACCGCCACCACAGGGCCGTTCCACTGCAGCCGTTGGGCCCTCCCCAGGTCGCCCAACGCCCGGGTGGTGTCCGCCACCAGGACTTGCGGAACCCCCACGGCCATGACCCGGGAAACCAACGCGGCCTTGGCGCCCTTTTGCGCGGCTTGCCTGACGAACCGGTGGCCGTCCAGCCGGCTCCCGCGGATGGCGGCGAAAAGGTCGCCCTTTCCCACGTCGCGGGTGTCGTGCACGACCCCCGTGATTCTGCTTTCACCCTCCCCCCTCACCAGCCGCCCGTTGGCAAGGGCGGCAACCTCCCGCAAGGTCCATGGAAGCATTAGGAAGCCTTGGTCATCTTCTTCAGTATTTCCCTTGCCACTTCCCGGTCGTCGAAGTGGCGCTTCTCGTTACCGATAATCTGGTAGGTCTCATGGCCCTTGCCCGCGATAAGGACCAAGTCCCCCTTTTGAGCCATGGACAGCGCTTTGAGGATGGCCGCGCCCCGCTCCTCCTCCACCCAAACCTTTCGGTGCCCGTTTTCCCGGAGCGGCCGGGGGATCCCCCGCAGGATGTCCTCCAAAATGGCCGAGGGGTTTTCCGTGCGCGGGTTGTCCGAGGTCACCACCGTCATGTCGGCCAGTTGGGCGGAAATCTTGCCCATCAAGGGGCGCTTGGTTTTGTCCCGGTCCCCGCCGCACCCGAACACCGAGATCAGCCGGTGCCGGCTCTTTTTCCCCAAAATTTCCCGGGAGGCCGCCAGGGCCTGCTTCAGGGCGTCGGGCGTGTGGGCGTAATCCACCAGTACCGTGAAATCCTGTCCGGCGGAGACTTCCTCGAACCGGCCCGGAACCGCCGGCGCGCGCCTCAACCCGTCCTTCAGGACTTCCCAGGAAAGGCCCAGTTCCCTTAAGACCGAAAGGGCGGCCAGCGAGTTGTAAACATTGAAGAGACCCGTCAGCGGCGCCTCGAATTTTTGGCCTTGCACCTCGAAACGGATCAGTCCCGGCTTATGCTCCACATGGGCGGCGCGATAGGCGCATTTGGACTTGATCCCGTAACCCACGGCCTTGGACTTGAGCTCCCTCAAAAGTTTCTGGCCGTAGGGGTCGTCCGCGTTGACCGCGCGGGCCTTGACGCTCTTGAACTCCGTAAACAACCGTCGTTTGGCCATAAAATAGTTGGTGAAATTCTTGTGGTAGTCCAGGTGGTCCCGGCCCAGGTTGGTGAAGACCGCGCCCGTGAACTCCACCCCCAGGACCCGCTTCATCTCCAGTGCGTGCGAGGAAACCTCCATCACCGCCCATTTGCATTTTTTCCTGCGCATTTCGTCCAGGAGCTTGACCAGGGTCAGGGACGAGGGCGTGGTATTGTTGGCCTCGTAAATCTTGGGGCCGATCTGGTAGGCGATGGTGCCGATCAAACCCGCTTCCTGGCCCGCTTTTTGAAGGATGGAACGGATCAGGTAGGTAGTGGTGGTTTTCCCTTTGGTGCCGGTCACGCCGAGCACTTTGACCTTTTTCGAGGGGTTTCCATAGTAGGCGTGGGCCAGGCGGGCCAGGGCCTCCCGGCTGTCCTTGACCACCAGTTGGGGGACTTCCAAACCCCGCAAGGGTTCGCCTTGGACCACGAGGGCCTGGGCGCCCAACTGCACCGCTTCCTCCGCATAGGCCCGCCCGTCGGCCTTGGACCCGGGGATGCAAACGAAAAGCTCGCCCGGATGGGTTGTTTTGGAATTTTCCGCGATGCCCGTCAATACGGGGTTGCCCTTACCCGCCATTTTCGCGCCCTTGATGGTTTTGGAGAGGGTCAGGAATTTCACGAGTTGCTCTCCCCGTCGGAGGAAGTCGTTTTGGCCACGGGCACCTCGCAGCTCAAGTCGCAGGCCGTTCCGTCCTGGACCGCCCGCCCTGCGGGTGGAAATTGCGATCGCACCACCCCCTCGCCCTTGAAGTTCACGCGTATTCCAAGCGGCGCCAAAAGGGCCAGGGCCTGCCGTTTGGTCTTTCCCCTTAAATCCGGCATGACACCCTGGGCCAGGGGAGCCGGGGGCGCCCCTAGGGTCAGGACAATCTTGACGGGCTTGTTGTTTTCCGGCGCCAGCGTTCCTCCGGCTGGCAGGGACTGGTCCACCACCCGGTCCCCCTGGCCGTTGAACTTGATTCCGAACCGGCCCTCCTGGGCCAGCCACGCGCTTTGCTCGCGGGTCAGGCCTTTGAAGGATGGAATGGAACGCCGTTCCCCGTCCTGCGCCACGGCCGGCGCCTGATCCTTGCCCGGCACCAGGTCGTACACGAGCGCCCGCTTGGCCACTTCTTTGAAGACCGGGCCGGCCGTGTAACCGCCCCAATAAAGCCCACGGGGGTCGTCCAGGGAGACGTAGATGGCGAACTTGGGGTTTTCCGCCGGCACGAAGCCGATGAAGGAGGAGACGTAGTCATACTTGGAGTAATGCCCATTCATGAATTTGTAGGCGGTACCGGTTTTTCCGGCGATGTCGTAGGAGGGCAGGGCCACCGCCGTGCCCGTCCCCTTTTCCACGACCCATTTCATCATTTCCGTGATGCGCGTGGCGGTTTGGGCCGAGCACACGCGGCGGATTTTTTGGGGCCCGAATTCCCGGACCACCTTGCCTTCCGAATCCACCAGTTCTTTCACTACGTGGGGCCGCATCATGACCCCGCCATTGGCGATGGCCGCGTAGGCGGCCAACATCTGGATGGGCGTCGTGGACACCTCATAGCCGTAGGGAATGGTGGTCATGGAAAGGCCGCTCCATTTGTCCAAGGGCCGCAAGGTGCCGGAAACCTCCCCCGGCAGGTCGATACCGGTGGTCACGCCGAAGCCGAAACGCTGGCAATAACGGAATAGATTTTTCTCGCCCAGCTTGGCGGCCACCTTCACCATGCCGATGTTGCTGGAATACCCGAAGATTTCCCGGAAGGTCAGCCAGCCATACTTCTCGTGGTCCGTCACCACCCGGCCGTAATCGGTGCGGTAGGCCCCGTTTTCGCAGAAAAACTTGTCGTCTTCGTTCACCGCGCCCTCCTCCAGGGCGCCCACGGCCGCCACCAGCTTGAAGGTGCTGCCGGGTTCAAATTCGTCGTTCACCATCCGGTCCTTCCAACATTCCTGGGGGACTTCATTGAAGTGGTTGGGGTCGAAATTGGGATAGTTGGCCAGGGCCAGGATTTCTCCGGTGCGGGGGTCGATGACCGCGATGGAGGCTGCCTTGCAGCGGTATTTCTCGTAGGCCTTTTCCAGTTCCACCTGGGCGATGTGCTGGAGGGTCTTGTCGAGGGTGGTCACCACGTTCAGGCCGTCCACGGCGGCCATTTTGGTTTCGTTGTCGGACAACACCACCCGTCCACGGGCGTCCCTTTCGGTCAAAACCAGCCCGCTCTTCCCGGTGAGGCTGTTGTTGTATTCGCGCTCCAGCCCGTTCAACCCCTGGTCGTCGATGCCTGCGAATCCCAGCACGTGGGCGGCCATCTCATGGTCGGGATAAAAGCGCCTTTGCTCGCGGGAGGCCTCCACGCCCTGCAATTTCAGGTTTTCCACCGCCTGGGACCGCTCATAGGGCACCTGGCGGGCCACCCAGGCAAAGGGCTTGTCCCCGGCGATCTTGGAGAGGATCTCGGCATAAGACATCCCCAGGGCGCGGGAGAGGGCCTCGGCCGTGGACGCCTTTTCGGCGATCTGGTTGGGATGGGCGCAAACATTGAACAAACCGATATTCATGGCAAGCAAGGCCCCCGACCGGTCCTCGATGACGCCCCGGGAGGGGGTGGTTTCCTTGGGTGTGTATTGCTGGTGGTAGGCCAGCTGGCGGAATTCCGCGTGTTTGAGGACCTGAAGGTAGGCCAGGCGTCCCTCCACGCAAAGCACCGAGGCCAGGATGAGCCCCTGCAACAGAAGGAGCCGCTTTTGGATTTGGTTGTAATGCCTTAACCCGCTCATAGGGACTCCGAAGCAACAGCCGATTCCAAATCAAAAAAGGGTTGGGCCACAGGTGAAGGGGATCCAGGGGATGGAGGGGGGCGAAAAGAATAAGCAGGTTGGCCCGCCTTTGGGTTTGGGCCGGCCCCATTCCTCCCACGCGTCCGTGGCCGAATTTCCTTTTGTTTAATCTTGTGGGGCTTCTCCGCGTTCATCGGCGGCTCACTTGGCATCCGTTTTTTTCATCGCGCTGGTCCAAAAGGAGAACCATCGCGGATAAAAGGAGGTCCCATCGTCCAAAATGACGATTTGGTCCGCCCGGGGCGTCACCATCCCCAACTGGTCCCTTGCCACTTTTTCCACCCGCGTGAGGCTGTTCACGTCGTACATTTGGAACTTGAGGTAGTAATATTGGTTGGTCAATTCCTGTTTCTCCATTTTCAGCTCCTGTACCTCGTAACCCAGCTTGACCGCCTGCATGTGCTGCCAGACGTAAAAAAAAAGGAAAAGGCTCAGGGCCAGGACCCCCCCCAGCGTGCCCCTGAAATCGCGCCGTTTGACAGCCTTGGCCAGGTTGCCGCGCCAGAAAAGGCCCGCGTCGAGGATCTCCCCGGCCTTCTTCATCCCGATGTTGATCGTGCCTGTCGACTGCATGGTTTGACCGTTCCCTTTCAAACCGAGGATGGAGGGCTAACGACCGATGGCCGCAGTTTTTCCGCGGCCCGGAGCTTCGCGCTTCGGGACCGGGGGTTTTGGCGGACCTCCTCTTCGGAGGCCGTCACGGGCTTGCCGGTCAGGATCCGCAGAGAGGCCTTGTGTCCGCAAACGCATTGGGGGATATCGGGCGGGCAGAGGCAGTCCATGGCCTCGGTTTTGAAGAACTGTTTGACGATGCGGTCTTCCAGCGAATGAAAGGTAATGGCGGCGATCCGGCCGCCCGGTTTTAAGAAGTAAAGGGCCGCTTTCAAGCCCTTTTCCAGTACTTCCAGCTCGCGGTTGACCTCGATACGGAGGGCCTGGAAAAGCCGGGTGGCGGGGTGCCGGGACGGCTCCCCCCGCTTGGGGCGGGGTTTGCCCAAGACTCGCAAGGCCAGCGCGGCCAGTTCCCCGGTGGTTTCCAAATGCTTTTGCTCCCGGGCCCTCACGATGGCCCGGGCCAGGGCGCGCGCCTTGGGTTCCTCGCCGTACTCGAAGATGACTTTGGAAAGCTTCCCTTCCGGGTAGGTGTTCACGACCCAAGCGGCCGTGTGGCCCGAATGGATGTCCATGCGCATGTCCAGGGGGCCGTCCAGGCCGAATGAAAAGCCGCGCCCGGCCGTGTCCAATTGAAGGGAGGATACGCCAATATCCATCAACACGCTGTCAACCTCGCTGATCGAAAGGTCTTTTAGCACCCACAGGATGTCGGCGAAGTTAGCCTTGAACAGGGAGACCCGGGGGTCCTTCCTGAGTGCTCGGCCAGCGTGTTGAAGGGCATCGGCATCCTGGTCCAACCCAACCAGGCGGCCCCGCGGAAGGGATTTCAAAAGCTCCTGCGCGTGGCCGCCCATCCCGACCGTCATATCCAGCACTACCCCGTCGGGAGGCGGGGACAACCATTCCACCGTTTCCTTTAAGAGGACCGGTATATGGGTTTGCTCAGCTTTCAAAGCGGGCGACGGCTTCTTCCTCATCCAGGACCACATCAAAGCCCGAATAGGCCCCGACGAGCTTGAACAGGTTGGCGACGTAGGGAGTCAGCCCGGCCAATTTGACCTCCCCGCCCAAGGCCCGGAAACGCTGGTTGCGCTCGGCCAGCTTGGAGATGGCGTTAAGGGAGATGTGCTTCACCTGTCGGAAGTTCAGGACCGCCTTGTTCTTGTTCCCCAAGACCAGGTCCGTCATCTTGCGCAGAAGCGCCTCCATGTCGGAAACGCCGATGTCGCCCGAAAGGCGCAGCACGGTAATGGTTTCGTTCGTCGTATAAACGGCCAATTTCCCCTCCAAACCACTTTGGCAGTTGTTGGTTTTTCCCCCATTTACCCTTTTAAATCGGGCTTCGCCCGAGGTATGGAAATGAGTGCGAAATTTTCTTCATGCGATCGCGGGAAGCCGTCCCGTCTTCTCCATCATTTCGTGGACATCCTGGTAGATGTCAAAAAGGACGTCCACGCCCATGACCCTAAACAGGTGCAGGAGGCGGCTATTGAGGCCGACAATGCGGAGATCCCCCCTCTTGAAGCGCACGCGGGTCCAATGGTTGACCAGGGCCCCCAACCCTTTGGCGTTCATGTAAGGAACGCCGGTCAAGTCCAAAACCACGTGCAAGTAGCCCTTCTTCATCAAGGTTTCGATCGCGTTGCCCAGTTTCCCCAGGTCGCCTTCGCTCAAATCGCCGTTCACGTGGACCAAGGAGAACCTTTCCTTGATCTCGATTCCGATTTCCATCTCTTCACCCTCCCAAGAAGCCTGGGACCGGGGAGGCGCCTTTCAGGGTCGCCTACCGGCCCTTGTTAAAGCGTCAGCGATTGAATGCCCTTGTCAGAGAGCTTCTGGCCCAAAAGTTCAAGCGATTGCGTCGTCTGGGCGTGGTAGTTCTCGTATTTCTCCTTGTCCCAGATTTCGATGCGGTGGAGCATCCCCACGATCACCACGCTCTTGTGGATGCCAGCTTCTTTCCGCAAAACCGGCGAAATCACAATGCGTCCCTGCTGGTCCATCTCCACCTCATCGGTGGCCTTCAAAATCGTGCGTTGGAACTGGCGGACTTCCGAGTTCAAGGTGTCCAAGGCGGCCAGCTTCTCCTCGATCTTTTTCCAGGCATCCATGGGGTAGAGGAAAAGGCATTGGTCGAAACCCAAGGTCAAAACCAGCGGCGTTTCGTGTCCGTCACGGATTTGTTCGCGGAACCGCGCCGGAATGCTCGTGCGCCCCTTGTCGTCCACTGAGTTGTGAAAGATCCCTCGGAACACGAGGCCTCCAAAGCCTTGAAAAATAAGGATATTTTAAAATTTCCCCACTTTTTACCACTATCCCCCACTTCGCGCCATTATTGTTCCACTTTTTGACCCCGTCAAGCGGATTTTGCTGAAAAATAGCGGATTTTACATGGCTACTGAAACGTCAAGACGGTGTAAGATGGGGCAAGTTGGAAGGTTTTTTTAATGGAGCGTTAAGGATTGAAAGTTCAAAAAGTGAAAAAAGCCTTGAAATTTTGGGCTTTTTTAGCAGTTTTAGGGCTGATGGGTTGCTGGAGGCCCAGGGTGATCACCCATCCTCTTCCACAGCCCTGCCCCACCCAGATGGTCCTCAAGGGGTCGGTTTACAAGGTCCAAAAGGCCCTCAATCAAGTCTTTAAAGGAAATCCGCAGGGCATTTTTCAAAAATCCCCGAATTTTCCCCCGACATTTACTTTGTATTGGAAGGGCGACCGGCATCCCGCCGAAATTAAAATTTTCAAGAATCCCGTGAACGAAAACGATGTGTACATCAGCTGCAACCGCAACCCGGTTTGCAAGTCGGAAGTCTATACGGATTTCTGGGAGACGCCCTTGGAGTTCATCGCGGATTTTCAAGTGCACCTGATTCCGCAGGGCGCGAAGGAAACGCTGGTGGAGGCGGACGCGATAAGCCCGCAAGTGGTGGCGGGAAAAACCTTGGTGGATGTGCGGCCGACGACGGTTGAGGAGAATGAAATTTTAACGGCGGTTAAAAACGCGCTTGGAAAATAAGTTCCCGGATCAGGTTGTCAGGACTTGTCGAACGGCTGTTTTCCATCCGCCCCATAACCGGCGGCGATCGGCTTCCCGCATATGGGGTTTGAAAATTTCATCCGTCCTGCGGATCTTTTGGATTTCGCCGCTGTCCTTCCAATAGCCTGCTTGCAATCCGGCCAGGAAAGCCGCTCCCATGGCCGTGGTTTCCACCACTTGGGGCCGGTTGATTTTCACGTTGAGGATATCCGCCTGGAACTGCATGAGCAGGTTGTTCTTGCAGGCGCCGCCGTCCACGCGAAGTTCCTTCAACTTCAACCGGGAATCCCTCATCATGGCATCCGCCACATCGCGGGTTTGATAAGCCAGGGATTCCAAGGCGGCCCGGACCACGTGTTCTTTTTGGGTTCCTCGGGTCAGCCCAACCAAGGCCCCCCTTGCGTGCGCGTCCCAATAGGGCGCGCCCAATCCGACAAAGGCCGGCACCAAGTAAACTCCGCCCGTGTCCGGTACCTTCTTGGCCAGCTCCTCGGATTCGGGTGAGGTTTGGATGAGTTGTAATCCGTCCCGGACCCATTGGATGGCCGCGCCTCCGATGAAGACCGCCCCCTCCAGGGCGTAAACCGGCTGGCCCTTCCCGTCACAAGCCAGGGTGGTTAAAAGTTTGTTCTTCGAAAGAAGGTGTTTCTTCCCCAGGTTCAAGAGGAGGAAGCAACCTGTTCCATAAGTATTCTTCAAGGTTCCAGGCTCATGGCATCCTTGGCCAAAAAGGGCGGCCTGTTGGTCCCCCGCGATGCCCGTAATGGGGATGCCTTCGCCAAGGTAGCTGCGGCCGGAGGTGACTCCGAACCGGCTGGCGGAGGCCTGGACCTTGGGCAAAAGCGAAGCGGGCACATGAAGGATTTTTAATAGCCGGGAATCCCATTGCTTGGCGCGGATATTAAAAAGAAGGGTGCGGGAGGCGTTGGAATAATCCGTGGCATGGAAGCGGCCTCCGGTAAGCTTCCATAAAAGCCAGGTGTCGATGGTTCCGAAAGCCAGTTCGCCCCTGGCCGCTTTCCGGGCGGCGCCAGGCACGTTTTGCAGCAGCCACTCCACCTTGGTGCCGGAAAAATAAGCATCAATGACCAGGCCGGTCTTGCTTAAAAACAGCTTTTCCCTGCCCTGGGCCTTGAGCTGGTCGCAGCGGTGGGCCGTCCTTCGGCATTGCCAGACAATGGCGTGGTGGAGGGGTTTCCCGGTCTTTCGGTCCCAAATAACCGTTGTTTCACGTTGGTTGGTGATGCCGATGGCCGCGACTTGGGAAGGCTTTGCTCCGGCCGATTTCAAGGCCTTCCGCCCGGTTACATCGGCCGTCCGCCATATCTCGTCGGCGTCGTGCTCCACCCAGCCCGGCTTGGGGAAATATTGGGTGAATTCCTGGTAGGCGCTCCCCGCGACCTTGCCCGAATGGTCGAAAAGGTAGGTCCGGGTGCCCGTTGTTCCCTGGTCAATGGCGAGGATCAATTTGGACATATCCAGCTCCCCCAACATCGGCTGTCCGCTTCGGGCCAGGGGCTCCCGGCATGCACGGCCACGCGCCCCTACCGTTTTGAATCGAAGTTAAAGAGGCCGAATTTAAACCCCATTTTGCTGAGGCGAAACTGCAGGGCGGTCCAAAGGCACCCTAAACCGTATTTCGTGCTGCGCACGAAATTGATGGAGGACGCCTCGGCGAAATACTTGGCCGGGCAGGTAACCTCGGCGATGCGGAAACCCAAATAGTGGATCTGTGAGAGCATCTGGTTATCGAAGATGAAGTCGTCGGAATTTTTCTCCATGGGAATGGATTCCAGGACCTTCCGGGTAAAGGCCCGGTATCCCGTGTGGTATTCGGAAAGTTTGGCCCCCATGAGGATGTTTTGGGTGAAAGTGAGGAAGCGGTTGCTGATATATTTGTAAGGCGGCATGCCGCCTTTCAGGGCCTGTCCGCCCAAAATGCGCGAGCCCAGCACCACGTCGTATTCGCCCGAGGCCAGCATATAAGCCATGGCGGGAACCAGTTTGGGAGTGTACTGGTAATCCGGATGCAGCATGATCACGATATCGGCTTTTCGCTTCAAAGCCGCGGCGTAACAGGTCTTTTGGTTGCCGCCGTACCCCCTGTTCCGGGGATGGACGAAGGTCTTTATTTTCAGTTTCTTCGCCAGTTGGGCCGTTTCATCCCGGCTGGCGTCGTCCACCAGGATGATTTCATCCACGATGTCTTTGGGGATCTCGTCATAGGTTTTCTTGAGGGTCTTTGCCGCGTTATAGGCCGGCATCACGACGATGACCTTTTTCTTGTGGATCATGGGATTCCTAGTTGGAGGATTTTAAAAGACGGATGCCAACTAGCAGCACCACCGACCCCAGGACGTAAACCCCGAAGGTTTCCAGCCAGTTGTCCATGGGGATGTGGAAAAAATGGGCGAGAAAACCTCCCAAAAGGGCGCCCAGGATGCCCACCACCATGTCGGGGAGGATTCCCATCCCCTTGCCTTGGACGAGCTTGCTGGCCAGCCATCCCGTCAATATGCCGACCAGGAGAATTCCGATGAGGCCGTGAGCGTCGTGCCAATTGCCCATGGAGAACGCCTCCAAAATTTTTGGGTTCCGCGTTGTGGGGGTTTTTAAGCCTTCAGTTTAGAATCATTATATGAGTCTTTTGAACGGATGGCCTTGAGAACTTGCGAATGGACCAGGCCGTTGCTGGATAAAGCGTTCCCGCCGTAAACCGAATCCCGGCCTTTCAGGTCCGTAAACCGTCCCCCGGCTTCCTCCACGCAGATCTTGATGGCCGCCACGTCGTAGGGTTTTACCACCGGGTCCAGCATGGCTTCGACCATGCCCTGGATGACCAGCGAGTGGCCGAAACAATCCCCAAAACCCCGGTCGTCGTAACAGGTGGCGATCAAGTCCGTCAGTTTTTTCCGGTAGGAAAGGGGGGTCAGGCGCAGACCCCCGTAAGTGAGGGTTCCGCCCTTCAGGTTTGGAATTTTAGAAACAGAAACCCGCGTTTCATCGTATCTTCGGGGCCCGTTGCGAAAACACCCGAAACCTTCAGCCGCGGAAAGGGTCAGCCCGATCGCCGGGTGGTGAATGACCCCCGCCACGACTTCGCCCTTGTACTCCAATGCGATTAAAGTTCCCCAGAGCGGAATGCCCCGGATGAACTGACGGGTGCCGTCCACCGGGTCAATCCACCACTTAAAGTCGGATTTTTTTCTTTCATCCCAACCGAATTCCTCCCCGCACAACTGGTGGTCGGGGAAGGCTTTTTGGAGCAATTTTCGGATGACTTGTTCCGCTTCGCGGTCGGCCCGGGTAACGGGAGAACGGTCGATTTTTTTAATGACCGGCACTTTTTTCCGGAAATACTTCAACGCTTTCTTGCCGCCCTCAATGGCGGCGACTTGGGCCATGGCAAGGGCGGCCCGGACATGGTATTCGCGCGGCGTCTTGGGTTCTCGCATCATGCGGGGCATTCTACAGTCGCTTTTTAGGGCTGAAAATAAAAAAGCCCTGTCTCGGGAAGTCCCGCCACGGGGCTTTGATTGTCTTCTGGGCTGGCAGCTGAGGGCTGGCGACGGACGGCCGCCCTGATTACATCATCGCCTTGCCCTTAATGTTGATCGGGGTCTTCTTGCCGTCCTGGCCGATGGACGCGGCCTTGGTAGGGATCAGGTTGCTGGTGCCGTAGAGGTCCCCGGCCAGTTCCACCTGCTGCCCCACGTAATCGGCGAAAACCGGCGCCGGGAAGGCCAGGATGTAAAGCTTCTTCCCCACCAGCAGGCCCGCCGGGCTGCCCCCTTTAAGGCACTGGGTTCCACAGCCCTTCATTCCCATGTGGTCGTTCCCGATGTCGCCGTCATCCAGGTAGCAGGCCACGTCCACCAGGATGCCGGTCAGGGTCACTTTCTGGGGCTTGCCGCCCTGATTCATGTCCATGTCGTCGGCCCATCCGGCCGCGGAAGCCGCCAGGAAACCCAACGTTAAAAGAAACGCCGCTAACTTTTTCACTCCATCCTCCTTGGAACTCAAAATCCGAAGCTTCCTAATACTACAATTGGGGCGGTTTTAAGGTTTCAAGTCAGTTTCAGGATTTCCTTTTCCGCGTGGGGGAAGGCCCGCAAAAGCTCCTCCCGCCGGCCCAGCTCAAAATCCTCAAACTCAAAGCCCGGCGCCACGGTGGTAGCCATCAAAGCGTAATGCCCGCCTGGGTTTAAACCCCCGCCGAACCATGTTCCGGCCGGAACCAACATCTGGAGTTGTTGCCCGTTCCGCAAATCCCGTCCCAAAGTGATTTTTTTCACGCTTCCAGCCGGGTCCAGTAAGGCCCAAGTCACCGGATGGCCCATATGGAAGTGGAACAGTTCATCCGAACGCAGGCGGTGTAATTTGGAGACGGCGCCGGGGACCAAGAGGTAATAAATGGCGGTCGAGAAGGCGCGGGACGGGTTGAGCCCGGGGATGGTTCCGGGGCTTCGATAGCTTTCCCGGTAATAGCCGCCTTCGGGATGGGGCTTTAAGCCGAGGAGTTTGATAAGTTCTTCTGCGGTCAATTCCTCAAACCCCAAACTCAACTCCGATGCTTCGGGCGGCTTTGATCCACTCATGGTTCAGGGGAACTTTACGGCATTTCCCGCCGACTTGGGCCAAGGGCACGGAGGATATGCGGGTGTTTTTCAAGGCCACCATGCGGCCGAACCGGCCCTTTAAGACCAGTTCCATGGCGTGCACCCCGAAAAGGGTGGCCAGGTTCCGGTCAAAGGCCGTGGGCGTCCCCCCCCTCACCACATGGCCCAGGATGACGGACCGGCATTCAATGCTGGACTTGGCTTCCAGGTGGTGGGCCAGTTCCCGGCTGATGCCTCCCAGCCGGATTCTTTCCGCCGAGAGGGGGTTGACGCGGTCGACCACCATTTGGCCCCCCTTGGGATGGGCTCCCTCGGCGATGACGATGATGCTGCTTTTCTTCCCCTTTTTACGGCGGGCCCAAATGGCGTCCGCGACTTTTTTCTCTTCGTAGGGCGTTTCCGGGATGAGGATGATGTCCCCTCCGCCCGCAAGCCCCGATCCCAGGGCCAGCCAGCCCGCGTAACGTCCCATGACTTCGATGACGATGACCCGGTGGTGGGAGGCCGCCACGGTGTGGAGGCGGTCCACGGCCTCGGTGGCGATGGAAACCGCCGTGTCATAGCCGAAGGTCTGGTCCGTGCCCACCAAATCATTGTCGATGGTCTTGGGGACGCCGATGATGCGGACGCCCATGACGGCCAGCTTGTGGGCCACCGTCATGCTTCCGTCGCCGCCCAGGACCACGAGGGCCTCGATGCCCATGCCTTTAAGGTTTTTCTGGATGTCCTTGCTTCGGTCATGGGAATGGACCTTCCCCGCCGCGTCCTCTTCCATCAGGTGGAAGGGATTGTCCTTGTTGGAGGAGCCCAGGATGGTGCCCCCCAGGGTCAGGATGTTGGAAACGTCGTCCGCGCCCAAAAGCCGGGTGTTTTTTTCCACCAGGCCCAGGAAACCGTCATGGACGCCCACGACCTCTACTTTGTTTTGGGAGGCGTTTTTGACCACCGCGCGGATGACGGCGTTCAAGCCGGGGCAGTCGCCGCCGCCGGTCAGGATGCCGATGCGCCTCACGCGGGAGGAAGGCAAGGTTTATTGGACGCCGAGGAGCTGGACTTCAAAAATGAGGGTGGCGTTGGGCGGGATGACATTGCCCGCGCCCCGGTCACCGTATCCCAGGTTGGAAGGGATGACGAGCTTGCGTTTTTCGCCGACTTTCATCCCGGCCACGCCCTCGTCCCACCCCTTGATGACTTGTCCCGCGCCCAAGGCGAAGCTGAAAGGCTGTCCCCGGTCCAGCGAGCTGTCGAACTTGGTGCCGTCGGTCAGCCAGCCGGTGTAATGCACGGTGACATTTTCCCCGGCCTTGGCCTCCGGGCCGGTTCCCGGGGCCAAAATAACGTATTGGAGCCCCGAGGCAGTGGTGACCGTGGCGCCGGCCGAGGCGGCCGCCGCGCCCGAATCGCCGGACGCCTGTGCCTCTTTTTTGGCGCATGCCGAGACAAATAGGACGATTCCAACCAGAGCTATCACGCCCAAAGCCACATAGCGGAAAGTCATGCCGATTCCTCCGGAAAAGTGATGTTGCCCGAAACGGCGAGAGTATACCCTATCCGGAAGGCGATTTTCAGTTTGAAGTTTTAAGCCGGGGGGATTTCCGGTCCCCTCAGGGGACCGGAAGCCGGAATAATATAGGAACGCAAAACTAAAAATTTGGAATGGAAGTCCTAGTCGGCCACCCGCGCCACGCGGACATTGTTCGTGATGGGATGCCCGCCCGCGACGCCCCGGACGACTTCCAGGATGCCGCGCTTGGTTTCAAAATCATCCACGGCTCCGGAAAGGGTCACATGCCCCGCCTTCACGCTCACGTGGATGCCCATCCCCAACGACCGGACCTCCCGGCTGATGGCCGCTTCCAATTCAACATCCTTCGGATCGGAAATGTAAGGATTCGCCATGTTGAACCTCCCTTGGGGGGAAATCTGCGCCCGCTTTAATGGTACGCCGGTTCCGGGGGTCTTTCAAAGGAGAGCGGTTAACCCGGCCCATCGACACTTGCGGAGCCTGGGGCAAGCCCGGGGATTTCCCTGCGGCGTCTTTAAAAATGCTCGGCGCCTCTTTTTTCCTCCAATAACTTGAGTCGAAGGTGGTTGGTGACCAGGCGGGTTCCCGGCGTGGATTGGACGATCTCCTCGATCTCGCGTTTATCCTCCTTCCGGTCCACGAAACCCCAGAGGTTGACGTATCCGTCCCGGGCGATGACTTTCATCCAGAAATCCTTCCCCTTTTCTCGGACATTGCGTCCGATTTCATCCTCCAACTGGGCGTCTTTTCCGTTAGGTTCACGAAGAGGGTTCATCTAGGCCTCCTTTCGATTCCCTGCTTTTTCGGGGTACGTTCTTATTTTGAATCTTTGCCGCCGACAGTCAATATGACCCTCTTCATAAAGGATGGGATAACGAAAAACAAGCCGCATTGACAGCTTTTTTTCCCGATAATAAGATGCTCCACCTATGCGGTCGAAGTTGTGGTTTTTTTGTTTTTTTAAGGAAACCCATGGAAAGCGCCCTGGCGGTCGAAAACCTCTCAAAAAGCTATCAACGCCGTCTCCGGCAACCGGGTCTCCTGGGGGCGGTGAAAGGCCTCTTGGCCAGCCAATTCGAGCAAATCCAAGCGGTTCAAGGGCTCTCCTTTTCCATCGGCCGCGGGGAGAAAGTGGGCTTGATCGGCGAAAACGGGGCGGGCAAATCCACCACGTTGAAAATGCTCACCGGAATTATCGTTCCCACCGGAGGCAGGCTGGAAGTTTTGGGCCGGGTGCCGTGGAAGGAACGCCGCCAATTGGCCTTGAACATCGGCGTGGTTTTCGGCCAGCGGCCCCAGCTTTTATGGGACATCCCGGTGCAGGAGACCTTCGAGCTTCTCAAGACCATGTACCGCATCCCGGAGGACGTTTATCAAGCCGTCTATGGGGAGGCCCTCCGCCGCTTGGGGCTGGGGCCCCTCCTGGGGACCCCGGTGCGGCACCTCTCCCTGGGCCAGCGCATGCGCTGCGACTTGGCGGCGGCCCTGTTGCACGCCCCGGCCATCGCCTTCCTGGACGAGCCCACCATCGGCCTGGATCTCTCGGTGAAGGAGCAGGTGCGGGAGTTCATCACCGACATCCAGGCCAAATTCGGGATCACCCTCCTCATCACCACCCACGACTTGAAGGACATTACCGAGACTTGCGACCGCCTCCTTTTGCTGGACAAGGGGAGGCTGTTGTTCGACGGCTCCATCCGGGCGTTTGAGCAGAAATACGCCAGCGACCGCCGTATCGTGGCGGAAACCCACAAACCCGTGGACCCTTCCGCGGCCCAATCCCTGTCCCGGGATATCGGGAATTCGGGCGGGAAGGTCGTCGAGGCCGGGGGGCACCGCTTGGTGGTGGAATACCGGGAGGAGGGGGCCGCGCCCACCCTCATTCAATTGATCCTCCAACAGTTCCAGGTGGTGGACATCAACCTGGAAAAAACCGACATTGAAACCATCGTCACGCGCATCTACCGGCAGCCTTCGCTTCCGGAATGAGGGTGAAGAGGGCGGAGGCTGTCCCCCGAAGCCCTGGCGGGGGCGGGCAGGATTCCCCGGCTTTGGTTGACAGGCCAACCCGGCTTATCATTTTGGAGGATTGATCCTTGCGCCCACTCGCCAGGCCCTTGAGCTTCCGGGAAAGCCTCCTGGGTTACCTGACCTATCTCAACCGGGCCCTGAAGGCCAATTTCGCCTACAAGGCCTCCACCTTCCTGGGCCTTTTCACTTCGGGGCTCGCCTATGGGACCTCGGTTTTGATCTGGAGCCACGTTTACGGTCAGAAAGGGGTTTCCATCGCCATGTCCCGCCGGGCCATGTTCGCCTACCTGGCCCTGGCTTTCTGCCTGAACTACGCCCTTAGCATCAACATCGACCAGCGGGTGGGCCAGAGGATACGGCTGGGCCTGATCGCCACCGACCTGTTGAAACCCCTGGACTTCCAGCTTTCCCAGGCCATGCAGGCCTTGAGCGATTGCCTTTTTAACAGCTTCGTGGGTTTGACCATTCTCGCTTGGGTCTTTTATTTTCTCGGGGGCCAAATCCTTCCCAAAAGCCCGGAAGCCCTGGGACTTTTCATCATCAGCCTTTTCCTGGCTTTCCTGGTCCAATATTCCATTGTCTTCCTCTTCGTCCAGGGGGCCTTCTACACCTACAGCGGCTATGGCATCTTCGCTTCCCGGCTCGCCCTGCACCAGACTTTTTCGGGCTTCTCCGCGCCCTTGACGCTCTATCCCCCGGTCCTGCTGTCCGTGGGGCGCTGGCTCCCTTTCCAGCACGTGATTTATACGCCCATTTCCATTTACCTGGGGAACGTGGAAGGCGCGGCCGCCCTCCGCCTTTTGGGGGAACAGGCCCTTTGGGGCTTGGGCCTTTACGGCCTGGGCTATTTCACGATGCGCAAGGCCCTGGGGCAGCTGGAAATACAAGGGGGATGACCCCAAAAAATCACGGGGTCTTAAATGTTGAGTTTTCAATTACCGTTTTGATTTGAACCGGTTGTAATAATCAACGAGGGATGCCATGCGGGATTCACTAAGAATTTATTGGGCCACCTTCACCGCTTCCCTCCAGGCCAAGCTGGAGTACAAGCTGGACTTCGTGCTGGGTCTTTTGACTTCCAGCATGCTGCAGCTGGCGGCCTTGGGGTTTCTTTGGGTCATTTTCCACCAGACTTCGAACCTGGAAGGTTGGAGCCAGGTCCAGGTCCTCTTTTTGTTCGGCTTGACCGCCATGTCCCTGGGCATCTCCGAGCTTTTCTTCAACCACATCTGGATGGTGCCCTATTACATCGTCATGGGCGACCTGGACCGCCTCTTGGTCTACCCCGTGCCGTCCCTCCCCTTCCTTCTCATTTCCAGGCCCGAGCTGCATTCCTTCGGCAATCTTTTAACCGGCCTGGTGCTGGCGGCGGTTTCCCTCCTGGCCCTCCACATGCCTTGGTGGGACTGGGCCCTGGTGCCGCTCTGGGTCCTCTCCGGCGGGGTGATTTACATGTCCGCCCTGGTGGTTTTTTGCAGCCTGTCCTTTAAGTTCGTGGGTCCCTACAGCTACACCCTCATGATACCCCACACGCTCCTGCAGGCCAGCCGTTACCCCTTAGGCATTTACCCCGGTTGGGTCCACTACGGCCTCTTGGTCCTCCTGCCCTATGGGGCCTTTAACTATTTGCCGGCCGGTTGGGTTTTCGGGAAGATGGTTTCCCCGGGTTGCGTGCTGGCGGCGCCCCTGGTGGCGGTGTTTTCCGCGGCCTTGGCCCAAGCGGCCTGGGATTGGGGCCTGAAACAGTACCAAAGCACCGGTTCCTGAGAAACCAAACCCCGTGGCCTTTCAGCCCCGGGGCCGGGCCGCCGCGGGGCGGGTCTTCTTTTTCATCCACCCTGGCCCAATTGGTCGAGGGTGGCCATGGTCTCATTGATCACCGCGATCATCCGGGCATTGGTGTCATACCCCCTTTCGGCGAGGATCATGTTGGTGAGCTCCACCGTCAGGTCCACATTGGACCCCTCCAAGGTTCCGGATTCGATGGTGCCGAAATTCCCCTGGCCGGGCAGCCCCGTCTGGACCGGGCCGCTGTTGGTGGAAAAAGCGAACTCATTGTTTCCAACCTGGCTTAACCCCTGCGGATTTTGGACTTGGTCCAGCGCGATCTGCGCCAGGTCCGCGGTTTGCCCGTTGGAGAAAGATCCTTGGATCATACCGCTGGTTTCGATATTCAAATTCTCCAGGGTCCCGGCTTGGTAGCCGTTTTGGGAGGCCGCATAAACGGTATTATCGGGCACATAGGTATTGACCCCATTGACGACCTGGTAACTCCCTTCCGCGTCACTGTAAAGGCCGTTCCTTTCGCCGGTGCCCAACAAGCCATAGGTCCCGAAATTAAGCGTGATTGGGTCGATCTCGGCGCCTTGGGTGGGGATGGGGGAAACCGGCGGATTGGTGTTGTCCGGCGGGAGGTAAATAATGGGCTGGGTCATGAAATTATCAACCGGCCCCGCCGGTCCGGGCACTCCCCCGACCCCTCCGCTGGAAGCGAGGGAACCGTCGGTGTTGAACCAGAGGAAGTCGCCGAAATAAGAGGTCCCCGGATCGTCCTGGTCGTAGAACCCGGGGGGATTCAGGTTGCCCTGGCCGATACCCGTCCCGCCCAGCAAATCGGCGGTCGAGACCGGCTGGCCTCCGGTGGTGTCGAAAGCGTACCAGGCGTAGCAAACCTGGTTGGGGCCGTTAGGGTTGTTGATGCCGTCGGCCCCCAGGTCGTTCACCTGGTAGAACTGGACGGTGATTTGGCGCGGGTTGCCCAGCGAATCGTAAACCGTTTCCGAAACCTGGGCCGCCGGCGGTGTGGGTGGCTGCTGGTCCCACACATAGTCCCCGGCGAAGTCCTTGGCGAAAGTCAGGTTGATGAACCCGTTTTCCAGGGGGACCGGCACGTTGAAACCCGCGGGGGTCGATGAAAGGTTGGCGACCTGCTGCAAGCTGAATCCCCCTGTGGCGTTGAATTGGATGGTCATCCGGGTGGTGTCGATGGCGTTGTTGATCGGTGGGGCGTTGACGGCGATGGCCACGCCGATGGGAAGGGTGGGATCATTGGCGCCGTTCAAGACGCCGGGAAACAGGTCCAAAACATTGGGTTGCTGGAGCGAGTCCAAATTGCCCTTGAAGGTGACTTCGGTGGTGGCTTTGGCCGGCAGGGTCATGCCGCTGTTGATCTGGATATCCGTCAGGGCCGATACGTTCGAGCTCAGCTCCAACTGGGCGCTCGTCACAACGGCGGGCTGGCCTGGGACCGAGGAAGTCGAATTAATGGCGTCTTTACTGTATTGAAGGGTGGCCATGAGGCCCTGGATCTTATCCCCCTCGGGATTCACCAAATAGCCGTCGCTGTCAAAAGTCAGGTCCCCCGCGCGGGTGAGGAAGGTTTGGTCCCCCTCCCGGGCGACGAGGAAGCCCCCGCCCTGGATGGAAATATCGGTGGAAACCCCCGTGTTCAGGGTGGAGCCTTGGGTGAAAATCGTCTCAATGGAACCCAGCCGGGTGCCCAACCCGATCTGTTCGGGGTCGGTTCCCCCGTAGCCCGGGTCGGCGCCGTCCCCTGTGCCGTTGGAAAGGTTTTGGCTGAACAAATCGGAAAATTCAACCCGGCTGGATTTGAAACCCACCGTATTGACGTTGGAGATGTTGTTCCCGATGACGTCCAACCACTGGTTATCGGCATCAAGCCCGGATATGGAAGCGTAAAGCGCCCGGAGGCTCATGAGTCATCCATCCAAACGAAATGGGTCGTTCAAAGGCGTCGAAAGGCGGTATTTAATTACTTTCTAACGGCTGTTTTCCTTAAAACGTGAGGCGGGACGGGTTTCAATGAAACAGGCGGGAAAATTGTGGGTAAGTTTTATGAAAAGGGCAAAGGGCGTTGGAAAGATTCCTGGGGCCGCGCCGGGGCGGGCCCCTTTGCGGAGCGGGGCCTTATTGGCCCATCGGTTAAGAAGTAAATCATTTTCAGGAAGGAAATGGATCCATGGCGCGGGATGGAAGGTTCATCGGCCTTGAAAAAACGGGCGGAGGCAAAAAAATACCGGCTTCGCGCGGGAGCCGGTATCGGTGGAAGCGGGGCGGGATTTAGAACCCCTAACAAAAACCCATTTCACCACCAAGCTCACCAAGGGCGCCAAGAAAGACTAAAGGCAAAGATTCTTAAAACGCTGAAAATCCGATGTTTGATTTTTGATTTTCTTAGTGAGCTTGGTGACCTTGGTGGTTCAAATGCCTTCGTTTTTGATTTTTGTTAGAGTCTCTTAGTTGGAGGCGGCGGTTACCTTGGTACGGTACTTGGGCCCCACCTGCACTAAGCCGGTGCAGTTGGGCGTGCCGCACTGGCACTTGAACTCGTAGGTCCAATTGCCCACGTCGTCGGTTTGGCGGTAGTCCCAGCTGATTTCTTCCCCCGTGGGGATGTCGCGTTGGGCCACCAGCACCACCCCATTGACGACCTTGGCGCTGGGATCGCAGGCGTGGTTGACGAAGCAAAGGGGGTCGCAGCCGTTCTCGTAATCGTGCAGCATGATGAAGCCGGGGTAAATATACATGGCGTGATCGATGTTGAGCTTTTCCGCGGGGACCGTTCGGGTGAGATTTTCAATTTCCGCCTCGGGAACCACGATCCCGCCGAAGACCCCGATGACTTCCCCTTCCTTAATGGCACGGACGGCATAGACGCCGTTCCCCTCCATGCCGCTTTTCTTCACTTCCACCGCGTCGCTCACCCAAGGCTTTATTTTCATTCGCTTTGTAATCAACCGTCCTTTTAGCAGTTTAGTCCCCGAAGGGCTTAATGCGGGTGATTTTAGCGCAAAGGCCTTCCCAGTTCATGTGTTGTTTGCGGGAATTTTGGGCCTCAATTAAGGGAAATTGGGGTTAGGGACTAGGACCCAGCCCCTGGTCCCTAGGGCCTTTTTTAAATGTGGCAGTTGTCCATTCCCCTCTTCGCCAGGTATTGCTGGTGGTAATCCTCGGCCTTCCAGAAGATGGCGGCGGGGACGATCTGGGTCACGATGGGGCTCTTGTATCCGGTTTTCTGCAGCTTTTCCTTGGAGGCCTTGGCGGCCTTCTCCTGCTGGGCGTCGTGGAAAAAGATCACGGACCGGTATTGGGTGCCGATGTCCGGCCCCTGGCGGTTCAGGCTGGCGGGGTTGTGGCAGTGCCAGAAAGCGTCCAGGAGCTGGCCGTAGGAAATCCGCTTGGGGTCATACTCCACCTGCACCACTTCGGCGTGGCCCGTGCGGTCGGTGCAGACGTCCTTGTAGGTGGGGTTGTTGGTGAGGCCGCCCTCGTATCCCACGGCGGTGGAGACCACTCCCTTCAACTGGCGGAAAGTCTCCTCCACCCCCCAAAAACATCCCGCCCCGAAGGTCGCCTTTTCCATGTCTTTTTCTCCGTTTCTTTCTCATGTTACGGACGGAAGCAGGGACAAGTTACGTCATTTTAAAACGAGGAGTTTCAGGATCCAATGGCCGGAGGGGGTCGTCACCGCCACGTAATAAAGGCCGTTGGCCGCGGCGCCCCCGTCGAAA
>JASHQZ010000152.1 GCA_030038835.1 candidate division FCPU426 bacterium | reverse complement strand
AAGATACGGTCCTTGGCGAAAATATAATCGCTCACGATGCCCTGTTGGAAAAGATCGCTTTGGGCCAGGTCCTGCTGTTGTTTGAAGCGGGAAAGAAGGAAGAACATCTGGGTCTGGAAGGCGTGTTTCTGGATGTCTTTGTAAAAATCTGCGATGAAAGGGTTGTCTTCCGCCCCTTCCAGGACCAGCCGGGCGTTCAGTTTCTTGGCCAGGATGTCGGCCAAGCTGGTTTTCCCCACCCCGATGGGGCCCTCAATGGCGATGTATTTATGCTGGAGCATAGGGTTTGACCTGTGCCTTATCGGTGACCTGTTCTAGGGCTTCTAAAACCGTCTTATGACTCACCGGCAGGGGCCGCTCCGGCGCAAGCTCGGCCAAGGGGACCAGCACGTGCCGCCGGTGTTCCAGCCTGGGATGAGGCAACACCAATTCCTCCACCTCCAGCACCCAATCATCGTAAAGGAGGATGTCCACGTCCAGGGTCCTGGGGCCTTTCGGCACTTCCCTTTGTCGCCCCCCCTGGGCCTCCAGAGCCCGGACCCATTCTAGCAAAGATTCGGGGGCCAATCCGGTCTGGAATTCGGCCACTTGGTTGAGGAACCAGGGCTGGTCCACCACGTCGACAGGCTCGGTCTCATAAATTTTAGAAAACCGGGGCATGACGAAGGACTTTTCAATGGCCTTGCGCGCCTGGGCCAGGAATTTTTCCCGCTCCCCGACATTGGAACCCAAGGAAACATAAACTAAAGCCATTGAACACCAGCTCACAGTTGACAGGTCACAGCTAACAGTTTGCGCCGTCCCTGTGAACCGTGAGATGTCAGCTTATTTTAGTTTTCCAAGCCTTTGAAGCGCTTCCTCCAGCCGGGCCTTGTCAACGGTGATGGTCGCACGGAAATAACCCTCCCCTTCCTTCCCGAAGCCGTTGCCCGGGGTCACCACGATACCCGCTTCCTGCAGCACCTTCCCGCACCAATCAGCGGAGGACATGCCGTTGGGAACCTTGATCCACATATAAAAAGCCGCCTGGGGGACCTGGAACTTCCAGCCCAGTTTCTGGAGCCCCGCGGCAAAGACGTCCCGGCGCCCCTGGTAAATTTTCCGAATATTGTCGGTCACCGAATCCGGCGCCTCCAAAGCGGCGATACCCGCGTACTGGACAGGGTTGAACACACCTGAATCCAGGTTGCCTTTCACTTCCGCCAAGGCCTTGAGAACGCTCTTGTTGCCCACGGCGAAGCCGATGCGCCAACCGGTCATGTTGAAGGTCTTGGAAAGTGAGTGGAACTCCACACCCACTTCCTTGGCGCCGGGCAGTTCCAGGAAACTCACGGGTTTTTGGCCGTCGTAATAGATCTCCGTATAAGCGGCGTCGTTGGCCACAATCAGGTTGTGCTTTTTGGCGAATTCGATCAACCTGGCGTAAAAATCCTTTCCTGCCAAGGCGGAGGTGGGATTGTTGGGGGAATTGGTCCAAATCAGTTTGGCCTGTTTGATAAAATCGGCCGGGATGGCGTCCAAGTCGGGAAGAAACTTGTTCTTTTCCAATAGCGGCATGAAATAAGACTCGCCGCCCGCGAAAAGGGTTCCGGCGTGATAAACCGGGTATCCCGGCGAGGGAACCAGGACCACGTCTCCCGGGTTGATGACCCCAACGGGCAGGTGGCCGATTCCCTCCTTGGAACCTATCAGGGCCACCACCTCGTCCTTGGGGTCCAGCTTCACCCCGAAACGGCGGTCATACCAACGGGCCACGGCCTCACGGAATTGGGGCAGGCCGGGCCCCAGCGGATACTGGTGGTTGGCCTTGTCCTTGGCGGCCTTGTAGAGGGCTTCGATGATGAAATCGGGCGTGGCCAGGTCGGGATCACCGATGGCCAGGCTAATGATATCCGCACCCTTCTCGATGGCGGCTTTCTTTTTCCGGTCCATCTCGATGAATAAATAAGGGGGGAGCTTTTTCAGCCGTTCGGCTTGTGGAAAATCCATATGATCCTCCGAATGATCAGGCGGCTATCACGTTGCGAAGCACGCCAATTCCCTCCACTTCCACTTCAACGGTATCACCGGGTTTGACGGGGCCGATGCCGGAAGGGGTCCCGGTGGTGAAAACGTCCAGCGGCTCCAAAGTCATCACCCGGGAGGCGAAAGAAAGGAGCTGGGCGGTATTCCAAATCCTCTGGGAAATTCTGGCGTCCTGCTTCACTTCCCCGTTCACGCGGGTCAGGATCCGCTGGTTTCCTTCCTTGAAATCCGCGACCAACCAGGGTCCCAGGGGACAAAAAGTGTCGAAACCCTTGGCCCGGGTCCATTGGCCGTCGGTCTTCTGCAGGTCGCGGGCGGTCACATCGTTGCAGCAGGTGAAGCCCCAAACCGCCTTCAAGGCGTCCTCTGGAGTCGCGTTTTTCAGACGGGATTTCAGCACCACCGCCAACTCCGCCTCGTAATCCACACGGGAAGATGAGGGAGGATACAGGATTTTGCCTTCGGGGTTCAACAAGGACGAGGGCGGCTTGATGAAGAGGACCGGGTCCTTATGCTCCTCGTGTTTCATTTCCCGTATGTGGTCTTGGTAATTCAATCCGACCGCGACGATCTTGGTGGGGATGGCCGGCGCCAACAGTTGGAAGGGCTTGAGGGGGTTGGACTTGGAATCCAGCGTGGGGTCATTCCAGGGTTCCTCCGAAGTGAAGCAACGGTAGGTATCCACCGAATCCAGCAAAATGGCCCAGCGGGGTTTGTTGTTATGCAAAAGCCTTGCGATTCTCATGAGTTGGCCCTCTGAAGGCGTTATTTGTTGGAAGGACGCAGGCCAAGAACGTCCCACATATCGTATAAACCACTTTTCTTGCCGGCCAGGAACAGGGCCGCCTTGAGCGCGCCCTGGGCAAAGGCTTCCCGGCTGTGGGCCCGGTGAGTCAGTTCCAGTCTCTCTCCTGGACCGGCGTAAAGCACCGTATGATCGCCCACGATATCCCCGCCCCGCACCGCGTGGAACCCGATGGTCCCGTTTTTTCTCTCCCCCACTTGCCCGTGACGGCCGTGCGTGGAAACGTCCTTCAAATTCACGCCCCAGGCCCGGGCCACGGATTCTCCCAAGCTCAAAGCCGACCCCGAGGGGGCATCCTTCTTGAAATGGTGGTGGGTTTCCACGATTTCAACGTCATAGGCCCGGCCCAACTTGGCGGCCGCTTCCTCCGCCAGGGCGAAAAGAAGGTTCATTCCCACGCTCATGTTGGACGCCATCATAACGGGGATCTTTTGGGAAGCTTGCCGGATTTGTTCTTTTTCACCATCATTGCAGCCGGTTGTTCCAATCACCATTCCGACACCCAAGGCCGTCGCTTCCTTCAAGTAGCCCAGGGTGGCCTGGGGCTGGGTGAAGTCGATCAGGACCTCCGGCTTGGGGCTTATTTTCGGCAAAACGGGAAAAACCTGAGTTTTTACCTTGGAAACCAAAGGAAGGATTTCGTTAAGGGGTTTGCCGATGGAAGGGTGGGATGCGTTTTCCAGGGCCCCCACAATCTCAAATTGGGAATCCTGGGCAGCCAGTTCCAGAATGGTGTGGCCCATCCGTCCGGTAGCGCCGGAGACGGCGAGCCGCAGGCTCATCGCCGTTGTCCAGCGGGGGTCAGCAATCCGTGCTTGTCCAACTGGACACGGATTGCCTCCCTTGCCTCGTCCGAGGGCGGAACCAGGGGCAGGCGGAATTCCTCTTGGATTTGGCCGCGAAGGGCCAAGGCCGTTTTAATGCCGACCGGATTGGCATCCGTGGACATGATGGTTTTGACCAAATCAAAATACCGCATAAAAAGATCCCGGGATTCCTCGGCGTTGCCCTCGAGATAGGAACGGATCATCCGCGAAGTTTCCCCAGGGATCAAATGCGCCGTCACCGAAATGACCCCGACTCCTCCGACCGCCAAAATGGGAAGGGTAAGGGTGTCATCCCCGGATATCAGTGAAAAATCAGGTTCGCAAAGGTTTTTGATTTTAACCATTTGCTCCAAATTACCGCTGGCTTCCTTAACGCCGTCGATATGGGGGTGTTTGGAGAGTTCATAAATCGTCTCGGGCGACATGTTGATGCCCGAGCGCCCCGGGATGTTGTAAAGGATCTGCGGAATGGCGACGGCGTCCGCCACGGCCGTGAAATGGGCGACCAGCCCCCTTTGGCTGGGCTTGTTGTAATAGGGACAGGCCAAGAGGGCGGCCTCGGCTCCAACCTGCTTGGCATGCCGGGTCAATTCAATGGCTTCGGCCGTGGAATTGGAGCCGGTCCCGGCGATGACCGGCACCCTTTTGCGGGCGGTTTTCACGGTGAAAGCGATCACATCCCCGTGTTCCTTCTCGGTGAGGGTGGGCGATTCGCCCGTGGTGCCGCAGGGCACAAGGCCTTCGATGCCTTGGGAAATCTGGTTTTCAATCAAGGCTTCCAGGGCAACGTAATCCACCTGGCCGTTTTTGAAAGGCGTCACTAAAGCGGTGTAAGCCCCGCGGAACATGATTCCCTCTTTTGCCCAAAATAACAAAACCCCCTGACGGGGGTTCGTGTTGTAGGAAAGTTATATTAGGGAAATTCCCCGGCCATCGCAAGAGAAGTTTGTAGGAGCCGGAGTTCAGGTGAGAATTTTTTCCCGCCGAACTAAATCCTGCCAAGTCTGTCGCGAACGCGCCACGGAGAACTTATTGCCGCGCACGATCACTTCCGGCGGCAAGGGCCGGGCATTATAGGTGCTTCCCATCACGCTGCCGTAGGCGCCTGCGGAGAAAATCACTATCAAATCACCGCGTTTCATGGATGGAAGCCCGCGGTCCTTGGCGAAAAAGTCCCCCGATTCGCAGATGGGGCCCACCACATCCACCTTTTGAGCGGGTTTTTGGGGGCCTTCAACGGGGGCGATGCGGTGGTAAGCCTCATATAGCGAGGGGCGAATGAGCTCTCCCATGCCTGCGTCCACAATATAGAAGGTTTTAGTGCCGCTTTGTTTCACGTAGGTAACGCGGGTCAAAAGCACTCCTGAATTACCCGAAATGTATCGCCCGGGTTCCAGCACCAGGGTCGCGCTCAAGCGCTTGATGACCGGTAAAACCAAGGCTGCGTATTGGGAAGGTTCGGGGGGCTTTTCGCCCTGGTAATCAATTCCGTACCCCCCGCCCAAATTGACGGTATGGATGGCGAAGCCCTCGTGACGCAGCCGGAGCGCCAGCTTTTCAATGACCTTGGCCGCCTTGCCAACCGAGGCGGTCTGCGTCATCTGGCTGCCAATATGGGCGTGCACGCCGGTCCAATTCACGGATCGGCATTGGCGAACCACCCTCATGACCTTCTCCGCGTCCCCCAAATAAACCCCGAACTTTGTTTCCTTCTTTCCCGTCGTGATGTAGTGGTGCGTCTTAGGGTCGACGTCGGGGTTGAAACGAATGGCGATAGGCGCCACCTTGCGCATTTTCCTGGCCACCGCGTCAATGGCTTCGATTTCGGGAATGGATTCGACGTTGAAGTAACGTATCCCCTCCTGGAGTCCATAGGCTATTTCATCGTCCGTCTTGCCCACGCCCGCGAAAATGATTTTTTCCGCGGAAATGCCGGCCTTGAGCGCCTTGAACAGTTCTCCGCCCGAAACCACATCGGCCCCAGACCCCAGTTTCGCAAGGGCATGTATCACCGACAAGTTGCCGTTGGCCTTTAAGGAGTAAGCCACCAAATGGGGGACGGATTTGTAGGCCTGGTCAATTTCCTTGAACCGGGCCTCGAAGGCCGGCAGGCTGTAAACGTAGCAAGGCGTGCCCGCCTTTTCGGCGATCTTGGAAAGGGTCACGCCGTCCGAATACCACCTTTTATTTTTAAAATGAAACCCAGGCACGACGTTTCCTCACAATTGGGATAATTTATGTTTCACTTTCAAAAGTTCCCGGCTGATGGTTCTGACCTGCTTTTCGACGTTTTGGGGTGAAGTACCGCCCACGGTTTTCTTGGCGTCCACGGAGCGGAGCACTGAAAGTTGTTCGGCCGTTCCCTTGGGAAATAAGTCCGAAAACTGGTCCAATTCCCCATCCGTCAGGTCCTGGAGTCTCTTTCCTTTTTCAAGGCAGTAGTGCACTACTCTTCCCACAATCTCATGGGCCAAGCGGAAAGGCACGTCTTTCTTCACCAAAACGTC
>JASHQZ010000151.1 GCA_030038835.1 candidate division FCPU426 bacterium | reverse complement strand
TTCCTTCATTCGGTGAACCAGCTCGGCGTAGGCTTGTTCGGGATTCATTGCAACCTCCAAAATTTGCAGCTGTCATTGCGACCTGGCTTCGCCAAAGGCTACGCCAGGCAAGGGAATGGTAGACGACTTGGCCCCCGAAGCTCGAAGAGCGAAGGGGGAAGCAACCTGAGTTTAAATAATGCCGTTGTCTTTGGCTATGAGCCGAAAGGCGTTACAAATCCTCACTCAATCCCACCAACACCGGCACATCCTGCTGCGTCAAGTTGTTGTAAATCAAGAAATCATACCGACCCTCGATAAAAGCGTGCTCCCCGGGCCGGAAATCGAACTGGAACCCCACCCCCACCACGACGGCTGCGGAGGAAGTGGTATAGCCGCTGGGGCTGTCGGTTTGGAAGTCGTAGCCTGGCCCGGCCAGGATGTAGGGGGCCCAGCCGGGAAAGGGATCGGCTAGGTGGAGTTCGGGGGAAACCCTTAAATCCACAACCGATAGGCCCCCGCCGGTGTAAAACCATGGGTTGACGGAGAGCTGGAGGGAGAGGGATGGATTGAACCGGTAACCCAAGAAAAGGTTCCCGCCGCCGCCCAGGAGGAAGTCCGGGTCCCAGTTTTGCACCGGCGCATTGACGCCCAGTCCCGTGCCCAAATACCAGCCGGGTGACAGGGAGGAAGGGGAGGAATCCGAAGCCCCGGCCATCGCCTTGGGCGGAACGAAGGAGAGAAGCATTAGGCAGCTTAAGGCCAACCAGACGGATCCTTTTTTCATGGAACCCCGCTTTCCTCATGTTTTGGAGAATCGGATTATACCGGTGTCCGGCAAATGGATTCAATTTAGGATGAAAAGATTTGAGCCCCTTTGGGGCTATGCCGCGAAGGTTTCGCCGATGAACCGGATGTCCTCGGGCGTCAGGGGCTTGTCCTTGCCGGCCAGGTCGATTTCCACCTGGTTCAGGTTCCGGAAACCGGGGATGACGCAGCACACAACGGGGTTGGCGAGGAGGTATTGCAAGGCCACCCGGGCCAAATCCTTGACGTCCTTTCCGAAACGGGACTTCAGTTTCTCGACCTTGGGCTGAACCCCCAAAAGAAACTCGGTAGTGAAGCGCTTGTCACCCTTCCGGTGGTCGCCCTCCTCGAATTGCGGGGGATGCTTCGGGTCAAACTTCCCCAGCAGGATGCCCTGGTTCAAGGGGGAAAAAGCCACGAAGCTCATCTTGCGCTCGGTGAGGAGCCGCCACACGGGCGTTCCCTCGCGGATGAACTGGTCGTCCATGATGTTGGCCCAGCTTTGCAGAACGTCGGGCTTCACTTTGGGCACCAGTTTCTCGAAATCGGCGTTGGAGTAAGCGGACTGGCCGATGAGCCTGATTTTCCCCTCTTTTTTCAATTGATGCATTACGGCCACGGCGTCGTCCAGATAGCGGTCATTGGGCCCGAAATCCCCGTGGTGGAAGTAATAAAGGTCGATCACGTCCCGCTTCAGGTTGATCAGGGACTGTTCACATTGATGGCGGATATGGGCGGGCTCGTAGGCATGGGCCGCGGTGCCGGGAAACCAGCCTATCTTGGTGGCCAGGACAAGTTTTTTCGCGCGGGCCCCCAGGATTTCCGAAAGCATGCGTTCGGCTCGGCCGTTGCCGTAAACGTCCGCGTTGTCGAAATGGTTGACCCCCTGGTCCAGGGCGTAGTCGATGGCGCGTTTGACCTCGGCGGCGTCCACGTTGGCCCAGCCGTTGGGCGAGCCGTTCACCCAGTTCAATCCTCCCAGGGTCCAACAACCCAGGCTGATTTCGGAAACCTCGACGCCCGACTGGCCGAGTTTGCGGTATTTCATGGATATCTCCTTGGCTGGAATGACCCTCAGCCTACCTAATCAAGCCGGCATTTCCTAGTTCAGAAAAACCGGTGTTTTTATCTTTTTGTTACAAACGTTGGGTAAAAATTTCATAGCTGTGTAAACTTCCACTCCCCGGGATGAAGGGGTTTACTCAATAAAAGGCCCTTTGGGGTGTTCTTGGCTGGCATGTCCCTTGCCATAAATAACGACGTTATTCATCAAAGCAAGGAGAAACGATATGAACCGCAACGATTTTAGGATCTTGATCGCCGAGGATGACCCCTCCATCCGCAAGCTGTATGAGAAGGCTTTCCGCCAGGAGGGCTACGAAGTGGTGATGGTGGCGGCCGGAGGAGAGATCCTCGCTGAGCTGGAGGACAGCCCTTTCGACCTTTTGATCACCGACTTGAAGCTGGAACATACCAGCGCGTTGGAGATCTTGCCCGATATCCGCAAGGGACATCCCCGCCTGCCTGTCATCGTGGTTTCGGGTTATTACACCAATTTGGTTGAGGATTTCCACCTGAAGGGTTTCAACGTGAACCTCTTTTTCAACAAACCCCTGGGCCTCTCCGATTTGAAGTTGGCCGTCCGACGGATTTTGGGATTGCCGGTGACGGAAAATCCAAGGGATACAACGGTTGCCTAACGGCAATTCCAAATTTTGAATGTTGAATTTTAGATTATGGAAGTTTTCGACACCAATCGAAAACCATCAAAAATTTAAAATTAAAAACGGAACTATGTACTTGACGTCAGTTCGCAGTTGATTTGACGTCTATCCCCCTCTCCCTTGAGGGGAGAGGGCCGGGGTGAGGGTGATTTCATAGGGTTCACTACACCCCTCACCCTACCCTCCCCCACAAGGGGCGAGGGTTGTTGGAAACTGACGCCAAGAGCATAGTTCCCATTAAAAATTAAGAATTCAAAATTGGATTATTTTTTGTGGCTTGCCTTGTAAAGGCGGTCGTTGATGGCGCGGCCCAGCCCCTCGTGGGGGACGGCCTGGGCGATAATGACATCCAGACTTTTCTCATCCAACCTCCTCATGGCGGCGAAGAGATTCGCCGCCGCCTCCCTCAAATCACTTTTATAAGAAAGAACTTCCACCGCCGTGAAAGGCGTGGAATCCCGGGGCTCCTTCAGGGTCAGGAGCCCTATTTTTTTGCCCTCGGGAAGGCGTTCCAGGGATTCGTCCAAGACCAGGGGCGTCCGGGGCGCGTAATGTTGGGGCAGTTGGCCCGGGGCCAGGGGTTTTTCAGCGGCGGCCGTGACGACCCGTACAGGCCCGATCAAGGCTTGGATTTCCTCCAAGGGCGCCCCACCCGGCCTTAACAAAGCGGGCTCCTTTTCCAAAAAAGAAACAATCGTGGATTCCACCCCTACGGCACAGGGCCCGCCGTCCAGGACCATCTCGATTTGATTTCCCAGGGATTGGCGCACGTGCGCCGCAGTGGTGGGGCTCACCGCCCCAAAGGGGTTGGCGCTGGGCGCGGCAATGGGGCGGCCCGACTCGCGGATGAGATCCAAGGCCAGCGGGTGGTTGGGCACCCGGATCGCCACGCTGGGAAGGGAAGAGGTCACGATGTCCGGAACCATGGGGGACTTGGGCAACACCACGGTCAAGGGGCCGGGCCAGAACTTTTCCACCAGCTTCAAGGCCAGGGGCGGGAATTTTTGCGCCAGGATGTCCGCCTGCCGCATATCCGCCACGTGCACGATCAGGGGGTCGAACTG
>JASHQZ010000150.1 GCA_030038835.1 candidate division FCPU426 bacterium | reverse complement strand
CCCTTTTCATCAGCGTGGGGAGTTTGACCTACCCAGTCAGCACCGTGAGCGCCATCATTCCATCCAGCCAAGCCGATAATTTGGCGAGTGATCCCGCGTATTTCGACAACCTCGTTTTGGCCGATTCCTTGCCTTGTGAGATTTCCCCCACCCCTACCTTCACCGCGACACCCACCAACACCGGTACTCCTACGCCTAGTTCCACGCCCACAGGCACGCTCACCATGACGTTTACTTTCACGCCAACCGCCACCGCTACCAATACCTCCACAGCGACTAACACTTTCACGGCAACTGAAACCTTTACACCCACCAATACATCGACTCCGACGGCGCCCAATACTCCCACCCCCACGCCTCCCTTTACCTCCACTCCCACGCCGTCCCTGACACCCACCCCGACCATTTCCTCAACCACCACTTCCACTCCCACAAGCACGGGAACCCAGCCGCCGACCTCCACCTTCACGAACACTGGAACGCCCACCTTCACCCTCACCCCCACTTCATCCCTCACCGATACCCCGACCGCCACCAGCACTGGCACCAATACGCCCACGTTCTCGTCCACGCGCACTTTTACGCCCTCACCCACCTTTACCCAGACCTTGACATCCACATTTACCTACACCCCGACGATTACCTTCACCTTCACCAGCACCTTCACTCCCACCATCACCAACACGCCTGGGCCCACGGCTACTTTCACCCCGCTTTGTATATATGGGGGGGTCTATCCGGACCCGATGGATTTCCAAAACACCTCCAATACCCATTGCATGGATTGCGGTGGCTTCACGCCAAGTGTTCCTAGCCTTAAATTCGGTTGCGTGCCCGTTGGCGCCACCCTCAAAATCTACACCGTTTCCCTGGGCGGCTTGGTAAGGCAATTCCTCCCCGGCGATCCCAATTTCCATCTTTCTTCCACTAACCATAGCGTCGGGACCATCACCTGGGACGGCACCAACGGCGACGGAAACTACGTGGCCCCCGGCATTTACCTTTACGTCATCCAAGGCCCCAATGGAAACAACTTTGGCAAGTTCGCCATATCCCGGTCCGGGAATGGTTCTTAATGGGGAATTCCCTCTTGAAACGCCTTTTCCTCGCGGGGATACTATTCGCCTACCTTGACCTTTCGCCTGTTTCGGCGCAAACCGCGAGCGGAGGGCTTGCCGCCCTGGATTTCCTCAATATTTCCCCCATCTCCCGCGCCGTGGGCCTGGGAGGAGCTTATACGGCCATCGGGGACGATATCGGGGCCATCTACTACAACCCAGCCGGGTTGGCGGGCATGCTGACCAGCGAAATGAACATCACTTACCTTGCCCTTTACCAAAGCATTAGTTACGAGTTCCTGGCCTTCGGTTATCCCCTGGGGGAGGCCTTGCCCGACATCGGGGGGACAGTGGCCTTGAGCGCCGCATTCCTGCAACCGGGAAGTTTGCCCAGAACCAACGACCAGGATTCAGTGGTCAACGGCAGCGGTACCTTTGCCAGCGAGGACCAGGCTTTTGCCTTGGCCTATGCCCGGGCCTTCGGCTCCTACTTGCAGCTGGGGGCCTGCGTCAACTATCTGAACCAGCAGATCGACACGGCTTCCACTTCCTTGTTCGACGCGAACGCCGGGATTGTGATCCTGCCCCCCTTCGACGGCATGCGGGTGGGCCTTTCGCTGAAAAACATGGGGGCCGAGGCTGCGGGGTTCAACCTGCCCTTCACGCTCAGCACGGCCCTTTCCTACCGCGGCTACGAGATCTTCTCGGAACAGGACGACGGCGCCTTGACCGCCGAGGCGGATTTTCCCATTGAGCCCATCCAAAACCCCACCGGGGTCAAGGTGGGCGGCGAATACGACTATAAATGGATCGGGACCCGGATCAGCTTGCGCGCCGGTTATGAATTCCTTGACACCGCCTTGAGCGGGCAGGGGCTGACCATGGGGGCGGGCTATGGGCTTGATTTCGGCGGGGCCGTGCTTTTCCTGGATTACGCCTATGCCCCGGAAGACATTTTTGGAAGCGCCAACCGTTTTTCGCTGACCACCAAGTTTTAAATAGGGGCGGCCGGTCATGTTTGCTCACATCCCATTTTTCCGTGGCCGATGGAATTTCCTCTTTGCCCTCCTGGCGGCCTTGGAGGTTTCCGGGGCCTGGGCTCAGTCGCCCGGTACGACCACGGCGGATATCCTGAAGATCAACAACGGCATCCGCCCCTCGGCTATGGGTGGGGCCTATACGGCCATCGGGGACGACCTTTACTCCATTAATTACAATCCCGCCGGGCTCAGTTACATCAAGGCCACCCAACTGGTGATGTACCACCTCGACAGCCTGGCCGACATCGAGTATGAGTACCTGGCTTTCGGAACGGCCTGGGGACAAGGCAACGTCGTGGCCATAAACCTTATCTATGAGCACATGCCGCCCATCGACAACCAAAACGGGAATCCCCCGGTCAACGCGGACGATCTTTTAGGAAGCTTTTCCTACGCTGGAAAATTCGGCGATAACTTCCGGTTGGGGGCCACCGTCAAACTCCTGAAAAGCGACTTGGCGGGTTATTCGGCCACCGCTATCGCGGGGGACCTGGGGGCGATATTGGACCGGCTGCCTTACGGCGTTAAGCTGGGCCTGTCCCTCCAAAACCTGGGCACCTCCATGACCTTCGACCCCGCTGATTCCACCTCCGACTCCCTTCCCGTGTACATCCGCCTGGGGATAGGGGACCACCAGGTGATCGACGGCGACAAGGACTTGAATTTTGACGTTGATTTGATAAAGCCCTCCACGCAGGGCAGCGGCCTCCTGGACCAGGGCCTGCAGCTGGGTTTAGGCGCCGAGTACTGGGTCTTCCCGCGCCTTTTCGCGGTGAGGGCGGGTTTTGACCTGCAGAATATCGGCGCCCTTTATGGCGGGGACGATGCTTTCGGAAATTCGACTCCCGGGGTTGCCAATGCCTTCGATAATTACACCCTCGGTTGTACACTGACCCGGTCCTTCGATGACTGCGATTTGTCGGTGGATATCGCTTATGATCCCGCCAATTTCACCACAACGACCCAGGATACCTTCTCCTTCGGCCTCTATTTCAATTTCAACCAGTTGCGCCTGCTTTAGCCGTCCTTTCCCCTCGGAACGGTCCAGGAGATTTCCGTGGCCCTTCGGTTTTGCCCAACGTCCTAGAGGGGTCCGGCGGATTGCTCGAATGGTTGACAAGCCAGGATGGCCCTGTTAATCTTCAACCCCCATCGTAGAATCAGTTTTGAGTTTTAAGTTCGTGGTTTTGAGTTAATGTATGTTTTTGAACCAAAGGTTCAAAAACTTCCAAAACTTAAAATTCAACACTTCAAACTTAGAACATAAATTTGTCTTTTAAAGTGCCGAGGTAGCTCAGTTGGTAGAGCAGCGGACTGAAAATCCGCGTGTCGGCAGTTCGATTCTGCCCCTCGGCACCATTCGATGCGCCCCGCATTCTTTAAAAATGAATGCGGGGCTTACTCATGGCAAGCCATTGTTAGTCCAAAGGAAACCTGCCCTGAGCGAACGAAGTGAGTCGAAGGGTTCGATTCTGCCTCGCGACGCTACTTTTCCACTAAAATACATTCCTGATCCTCCAATGCCGGGACCGTTCGATGACCACCGTTTCGCCTGAAATTTTAAAAGCCTGTGACATCCGCGGGGTTTACCCCAAACCCCTCGGCGCACCCCAAGCGGAGCAAATCGCCCTGGCCTTGGGGACGTTGGTGAAGGATGGCTCCAACCGTAATATCAAGGTAGCGGCCGGGTACGACGTTAGGAACTCGGGCGGGAATCTCCATCAGGCCCTCCTCCAGGGCCTGAAAAGAACGGGTTTAAAGGTCGTGGACGCCGGCCTGGTTTCCACGCCCCTACTGGCCTTTGCCACCCGGTTTTCGGGATCGGCGGTGGGGGTCATGGTGACCGCTTCCCACAATCCCCCTGAACACAACGGCTTTAAATTTTTCCTCCAAGGAATGCCCGCCTCCATCGATTGGATGGAGCGCCTTTACACCGCATTGAGAGGCCAGCGTTTCCGCAAGGGGGCCGGGGTGGTGGAAAAAAAGGATTTTTATCCCGATTACCGCAACGGGCTCGTCAACACCATCGCGCAGAATTTCCAGGATTTCAAGGTCGTCGTGGACGCGGGCAACGGGGCGTCGGCCTTGACGGCGCCCGGGGTTTTGGAGGCCCTGCATTGCGCAGTGGAGATCATGAACGCGAAACCCGACGGCCGGTTTCCGGGGCGCGGGGCGGACAGTTCCGATCCCAAGACCTTGGAGGCCTTGGGCGAAAGGGTCCGGAAGTCACGGGCCCATTTGGGCGTCGCTTTCGACGGAGACGCGGACCGGGCCAGCTTCGTGGATGAAAGGGGCGTGGAAGCGCCTAACGACGTTGTCCTTTCCCTCTTTGCCGGGAATTTACTGAAACGCCACCCGAACGCCAAAGTCGTCTTTGACGCCAAGTGCTCCGACTGTGTGGAAATGACCGTCCGAAAAGAAGGCGGAACGCCGGTCTTGGAGCGTCCGGGGCATTCCTTTATTTTCAGCCGGATACAAATGGAAAAGGCGCTTCTAGGCGGGGAAGCCAGCGGGCATTTTTTCCTTCCCGGCGCCTTCCCGGGCGACGCCCTTTACGCCTGCCTGCGGCTATTGGAACTCCTGAAGGATAAGCGGCAATCCCTCGGTGAACTCCGCCAGGCCTTCCCGCGACGCGTCTCCACCCATGATGTCAAGTTCGACTTGCCCCGGGGTGAGCGGGAGCCTTTCTACGATGCCTTGAGAGCCCGGGCCGAGGAAATTGGAGGAACTTTGTCCTTAGTCGACGGGGTTCGCGCCGTTTTCAAGGAGGGATGGGGAATTGTGCGTTCCTCGGTGACCGAGGATCACGTTTCCTTCCGGCTGGAAGCGCCCACGGCGAACCAACTGCGAACCCTCGCGGCGGAATGGTTCCGCGATTTCCCTGAAGTCCGACAGCGGGTTTTTGAGAAAATCAAATAAAACGGTCATGAACCATGGTTTATTGCGTGTTCGTCGGCGGCTTCAAGGACAGAAGGCTCCGTCAATTGGCGGATGAGTTTGGACAAAGGCTCCGACGGCTTTGGCCCGTCGCGGTCGTTGAAATTCCCGAAAAAGACAAGGAAATCCTCGGATTTGTCCGCCGAAAAGAAGGGAAGGGCCTTTTAGTTTCCTTGGATGCCCATGGGAAACCCATGGACTCCAATGCTTTTGGGCGTTGGGTGACCCAATCTTCCAAGGACATCTATTTTTTCGCCTGGGGCGCTGAAGGGCCAATGAAAGCCGTCTCGGAAAACATCGGCCAAGGCCTCAGCCTTTCTCCCATGACTTATTCCCATGAAATGGCCCGGGTTCTTTTAATGGAACAGTTGTACCGGGCTGGCGCGGCCTTAAGGGGGCATCCCTATCCGAAGTAAATTTCGGCTTGCTGGATTTGAAGGGATTGGGGCTTCAAATGCCTGCAACTTGTTTCCGCCCCAACTCGTCGTACTTAGGCCAAGCGGGATACAGGTATTGGGAGGGGAGATTATGAGGGGCAAAAAGGGGTTGAAATTCGTTTCTGCGGCCATCGCCGTCGGTTTAATGGCCTGGTGCTTTCCTTTAAGAGGTATTTCCCAAAACGATAATGGCGTGGCTCCGGCCCAGGATCCGGCGGAGTATGACATCGAGGACATCCAGGGCCAAGTCCAAGTGCTGGAGGACGGGGCTAAGGATTGGGAGCCGGCGGAGGAAGGGCAGGTATTGGAATCAGGCGACGAAATCAAGGTCGGCGACAACAGCCAGGCGACCCTCATGATGCAGTCCGATACCTCGGTGCAGTTAAGCGCCGGGTCCGACATGAAAGTGGACCAAATCGAGGCCAACGCTTCGGGCGGCTTCTTAAGCCGCCTGGAGGTCTTCGCGGGTAATGTCCTGGCCGACGTGAAGAAACACCTGGACGAAAGCCATTCCACCTTTGAAATCGATTCCGACGGCGTGGTCTGCGGGGTTCGGGGCACGGCCTTCAGCGTGAACTGCCAGGATAATGCGGCCCAAGTCAGTACTTTTGAGGGGGCGGTCAACGTTGGAAACGGCACGGAATCCCACATGGTGCAGGCGGGCAGTATGTCCGAATTCCGCGCCGGAAAGTTTCGCCTGCAACGCCGGCTGGAGAGCCGCGAGTTTCAAAGGTTCCAAAGGTGGAGGGCTTTCCGCCAGACCGTGGAGAGAAAAAGGGCTCAGCGGTTGGCCGACATCCGCCTTCACCGCCGTGCGGCCTGGGTTCGCCGACATCCCCACCCGGGGAAGGGGTTTTTAAAGCAGAAGCGAAAGAAAAGGAAATTACGCCAGCTCGAGCGCCGGGACGACCGGTAAGGGCTGGATTTAGATTCAAAGAACGATTAGAGTTTAGGAAGGATTGAAGAGAGAGGGGACGGCCCCTCTCTCTTTGTTTTTTACCGTTGAAGCCTGTAATTTGGGGAAGAAGCAACCCGTTTTGCGGGACCGGTTTTCGCTTTTGCTTTGGATTCTTGGAAATACCGTATTGAACCTGAGGTTGCTTCGTCATTATCGAGCCCCTGTTCGGGGCCCATTCCTCGCAATGACAGCAGTTATTACGAACGTGGTTTGGGGATCCATGAACATCGCCCAAAGACTTTCTAACGTCGTCCTCGAAACCCGCCTGGAAGACAGGCCCCAACAAAACGCCATGGCCCAAGCCGTATCGGAAACCCTCCGCGACGGCGGCTTTTTAATGGTGGAGGCCGGCACGGGCGTGGGCAAAAGCTTTGCCTACCTCATTCCGGCGCTGGAATACGCCCTGGAAAACGGCGGACCCGTAGTGGTTTCCACCCATACCTTGACCCTCCAGGAACAGCTCTACCAGAAGGACCTTCCCCTCGTGCTCAAGGCCCTGGAAAAAGAGGGACAGGGGCCGGCCACGGCGGTTTTGATGAAGGGCCGGGGCAATTATCTCTCCAGGAGGCGCTTGACCATGGCCCTGGACAATACCCATCAAATGGATTTTGACGGGGAAAGCACGGACCTTTTCAAAATCCAGGAATGGATTGCCCGCTCACCGGAGGGCACCCTGGCCACGGCGGGTTTTCCAATCCCTTCCGATGTTTGGAATGAAGTAAAAAGCGATCCCTTCCATTGCCTGGGTCCTAAATGCGCGACCTTTGACACCTGTTTTTACCATTCGGTCAGGCGAAAGGGTTATGGGGCCCATTTGATCCTGGTCAACCACGCCCTTCTCCTGGCGGACCTGGCCTTGAAGATGGAATCGGAGCAGGGCGTGTTGCCGCCCTACAAAGCCCTCATCGTGGACGAGGCCCATCACCTGCCTTCCCTGGCCGCCGAACACTTGGCCACCTCGGTCACCCTTTCCGAATGCCTCGGGCTGGTGAAACGCCTGCTTTACGCCGACGACAAATCCGGGAACGGTAAAAAAGGGCTCTTCGCCCTTTTGCCCGCTTCCGGGGCCGGGGAAGCGGTCATGGAATTCAAATCCGCCGCCGAGGGGTTTTTCAACGAGCTAGCCCTCGACGCGCTTCCGACTACCGCCTTGAACCGGGCCTACCCCTTACCCGAGAAAGTCCCGCCGGTGGGGCGGCTAGCGGGTCCCCTTCAAAGGATTGAGGCGCTTTTGGAGGTGGCAGAGGAATCCGCGCCGTCCGAGGAATTGGAACTGGAAGCCAAGGGCACCCGCGAGGAATGCCGGGCGCTGGTCCGGCGCCTGTCCTATATCTTGGAGCGGGGTTGGGGGGAGGAGGCCTGCTATGTGGTGGAACCGGATGGCGCCGCCTTAAGGCGGGGGGAAATCAAGGCTTCCGGCCTCAAGGCCATCCCATTGGATGCCTCGGGCCTCCTCCGGGAAAATTTGCTTTCCACGGTCAAGTCCGTGGTCTTTACCAGCGCCACCCTTTCCGTGGGAAAGGACTTCTCCTACTTCAAGCACGCCCTGGGGTTGGACGATTTCGAGGAATCCCAGCGGGTGAGGACCCTTTGGGTGGGTTCTCCCTTCAACTATAAAAACCAAGTCACCCTGTTTTTGCCCCGCTCCATGCCCCATCCCCGCCGGGAGGAAGAGGGGTACGCCAGGGCGGTCATCGATTATACGAAGGCTTCCCTCCGGCATTCCCATGGAAAGGCCTTTGTGCTTTTCACCAGCTTCAAGATGTTGCGCCAGGTGGCGGAGGCCGTGCGGCCGGAACTGGATCCAATGGGGATCACCTTGCTGGTCCAAGGGGAGGAGGGCTGGGACCGCACCCGGCTTTTAAAAGTGTTCCGGGACGACGTCAACTCGGTCCTCTTCGGGGTCAACAGCTTTTGGGAAGGGGTGGACGTTCCTGGAGAGGCCCTTTCCAACCTCATCATCACCAAGCTGCCGTTCCAGGTTCCGGAAGGCCCCCTCGTGGAAGCCCGCCATGCTAGGATGAAGGAACAGGGCTTGGAGCCCTTCCAAGTCGAAAGCCTGCCCGAGGCGGTCTTGAGGCTGAAGCAGGGCTTTGGACGCCTCATCCGCGCCTCCACGGACGTAGGTACCGTGACCATCCTGGACCCCCGCGTGACCACGGAACGCTGGGGAAGGGTTTTCTTAAACGCGCTGCCGGAATGCGAGGTTGTCTATCTCTCGAAGCCTGGGACGCCGGAAAACAAGGCCAAAGTTAAAAGGTGAAAAGGTTTAAAGGCGCCGCGTTGAAATCCCCGGGCTTGCCCGTGGGGCTCCACCAAGTGAAAATTTGAAAATCCAGGGGACCATGCCCGAATCTCCCGTCCATCTCATTGTCGGCACACCTTGCTACGGCGGCATCGTCGCCGGCGGCTTCTTCACCTCCGTCCTCTACCTGCAGGAAGCCTGCATGCGTTCAGGCATCCAGGTGACCTTCCTCATGCCCTCGGGCGACGCCCTTATCCAGCGCGCCCGCCAGAACATCGCCACTTTTTTTTTATCCCGGCCGGACGCCACCCATCTTCTGTTCGTGGACGCGGATATCGAATTCCATCCCGAGCAGGTTTTCCGCCTGCTGCGCTTCAAGGAAGACGTCACCGCGGCGCTTTATCCCTTGAAACGGCACGATTGGGGAAAGGCCAAGGCTGCGGCTAGGAGCGGCGGTGACCCGGAAGCCGCCTCCCTCACCTATATCTGCGAGTGGGCCAAGCCCAGGGTGGCGCGCGATGGGTTCGCCAAGGCCCGCTACGTGGGAAACGGCTTTTTGATGATCCGCCGGTCCGCCCTGGAAAAAATGATGAAAGCCTACCCCCAATTGCGCTACAAGTCCCAGGGGCCCGCCGCCGACCCCTTTCCAGGCAGCCCCTACCGTTACGCCTTCTTCGACTGCCTCCTGGACCAGGCCGCCCGGACCTATTTGCCGGAAGACTACAGTTTCTGCCGCCGCTGGACCGATCTCGGGGGGGATATCTGGGTGGACCAGCAAAGCAAGTTAAGCCACATCGGAATGGATATCTTCAAGGGCGACCTGGGACGGCGGTCGGGGCCTACCCCGCCGGACGCGGCCCCGGGGAAGGGGAAATAACCATGGCCGCGAACCGTCCTTACCTAATGGTCGGAACCCCCGCCTTCGGCTCCCAGCTCACCAGCGTTTACGCCACCTCCATGCTTGCCTTTCAAAGCGCCTGCCTGTCCAAGAACGAGATCGACTTCAACGTCGTGGTGCAATGGGGGGATTCGCTCATCACCCGCGCCCGCCAGGATATCGTCACCCAGTTCCTGGAGGCCAAGGGGGCCACCCACCTTCTATTCGTGGACGGCGACATCGGTTTTGAACCCGAACAGGTCCTCAGGCTGCTCCGCTTTGACGCGGATTTCGTGGCCGGGGTTTATCCCTACAAGCGGGTGAAACTTGGAAAGATAAGGTCCCTTTCCCTTGCGGGCCATCCCCAACTCGAGGCCGCCTCCCTTTCCTATACTTACGCGGTCGAGGATCCGGCCAAGATTGAGATCAAGAACGGTTTCGCCAAGGTCACCTACGCCGGGCTGGGCTTCGCCCTGATCAAACGCGGGGTTTTCCTGAGAATGATGGAAAAATACCCTGAATTGAACTACACCGGCGGGTTCATTGCCAGCGATCCCCTCGCGCGAAGCCCGTACCGCTACGCCTTCTTCAATTGCATCTTGGATGAGAAGACGGGGACCTATTTAAGCGAAGACGCCAGCTTTTCCAAGCGTTGGACGGACATGGGCGGCGAGATCTGGGCCGACCTGGACAGCCGGTTACAGCATGTAGGCCCGGTCAACTTCCACGGCGACTTCTCGACCCAATTTAAGAAGGGATGATCCCGCGAAACCCGGCACACCGGAGGTGAAAAGGTCCAAACCTTTCCCGCCGTTCAACCGTTATACTTTCACCCTTGTATGGATATTTTCTTGTAAAATGATGCCATGTCCCGTCCGAAAGCCTCCGTTTCCCAGCCGCCGGTGAACGATTCCGGTTTCGGTCAACCACCACCCGGCAAGTCCGACGAAGAACTTCGGGTCCTGGATCCGGAAAAAGCGGGGGAAGACGAGGAACAAACCCTCCGGCCCCGGCATTTGGCCGATTACGTGGGCCAGACGGCCTTGAAGGAATCCCTTGCCATCACCCTCCAGGCCGCCCAAAAGCGCAAGGAAGCCTTGGAGCACCTGCTGCTTTCCGGCCCTCCCGGCCTGGGAAAGACCACCCTGGCGGGCATCATCGCCAAGGAAATGGGCGTCAACCTTAAAACCACCTCCGGGCCCGTTATCGAAAGGGCGGGGGATTTGGCCGCGCTGTTGACCAACCTCCAGCCCCACGACCTCTTGTTTATCGATGAAATCCACCGGCTTCCGCGGGTTGTGGAGGAAGTGCTCTATCCCGCCATGGAGGATTTTGAGCTGGATATCCTCATCGGCAAGGGCCCCACGGCCCGGGCCATCCGCTTAAACCTCCCGCCCTTCACCTTGGTGGGAGCCACAACCCGCGCGGGCAAGGTGAGCGCGCCCTTGAGGGACCGGTTTGGTTTGGCCTTCCGCTTGGAATTTTATACGCCGGAGGAACTGGCGGCCATCCTGCGGCGCTCCGCGGAAGTGTTGAAAGTCAAGGTTTCGGCCGAGGGGGCCGGGGAGATCGCCAGGAGGTCCCGCGGGACCCCCCGCCTGGCCAACCGGCTCTTGAAACGCGTCCGGGACTTCGCCGAAGTGAGGCGCAAGGGCGCCATTGACCGCGAAACGGCGGACGCGGCCCTCAAGCTGTTGGAAGTGGACTCCATGGGCTTGGACCAGATGGACCGCCGCGTCCTTTCCTGCATCGTGGAAAAGTTTTCGGGCGGGCCCGTGGGCCTGGAGACCCTGGCCATCGCCGTGGGGGAGGAGGCGGAAACGGTTGAGGACGTCTATGAGCCTTTCCTGGTGCAAATCGGCTTCCTGCAAAGGACTTCCAGCGGCCGCAAGGCGACCCCATTGGCTTACCGGCATTTGGGGCTGACACCCCCTTCCACCGCGCAAGGGAGCCTCCTGTGAAAATCGCGCGGCCCCGGGTCAAAACCTCCGAGCTGTCCCTTTACGCCGTGGTCACCCTGATGGGCGCCGCCCTAGGGCTCATGTTCCCGTTTATCGCCTCCCTCCAAGGGGGCAACCGGGTGTGGTTTTACCTTGTCTGCCTGTTTACCGGCATCGCCTTCTCGGCCTTCCTCCTGCTCGTCGTCCAAAAGATCGTCCTGAGGCCCCTGGAGGAATTCCTGGATGCCATGGAAAAGGCCGCCCAAGGCGACTTGAAGGTGTCCATCCGGGGCCGTTACCACGGCGATTTCAGAGACCTGGCCCAGCATTTCAACCGAATGCTGACCTCCCTGCGGGACTCGGTGGAACAGCTGAAAAAAAGCTCCGAGGAAACCCTGCACCTGGCTGGCCAGCTGACCCAGACTATCCAGCAGATGCATGGGGCCACCGAGGAGGTTTCCTCCACCATCCAGAACATCTCCAAGGGGGCCGAGGAACAGGCCGTCAAGGTGCAGGAAGCCTTCAACATCATCGACAAGATGGCGGGCAACATCCAGACCTCGGCGGAGCTTTTAAGCAATTCGGAGAAGGTCGTGTCCCGGTCCAAGAACGCCTCGGCGGGCGGGCGGCAGGCGGTGCAGAAAACCGTGACCCAGATGAACGCCATCCATGAGGTGGTGCAAGTCTCGGCCAGGGAAGTTTCCGAGCTGGGCTCCCGGTCCAAGGCCATCGGCAAGGTGGTGGACGTCATCACGCACATCGCCGACCAAACCAACCTGCTGGCGTTGAACGCGGCCATTGAGGCGGCCCGGGCCGGGGACTACGGCCGGGGCTTCGCGGTGGTGGCGGAGGAAGTCAAAAAGCTGGCGGACGGATCGGCGGAGGCCGCCAACCAGATCGGTGTCATGATCCGGGACATCCAAAAGGAAATTTCCGCCGTGGTCAGCACCATGGGGTCGGGCGGGGAAAAGGTGACCGAGGGTTTGTCGGTGGTCACCGAGGCGGGGGAGGCCTTGAAGGAAATCCAAACCGCGTCCGATGAGGTGGCCCTCCAAGTCCAGGAAATCTCCAAGTCTTTCGAAAGCCAGGCGGACCAGGCGGGCAAGGTGGTGGAGGCCATCACCAATATCGTGGCGGTTTCCGAGGAAAACGCCTCGGCCACCGAGGAAATCTCGGCCTCCACCGAGGAATTGACCGCCTCCATGGAATCCATGGTGGCCGCGGCACATCAACTGGAGGGAGTGGCCCAGCGCCTCAAGGAAGCGGGCGCTAACTTCAAGGATTGATCGGAATTTTGATGGTCGTTGATAAGAATCCGTAATTGTTCTGGTAAAGCGCCCTCGCGCGCCGGTTGCAACGGCCCGGCCCCAAGCTGACCTCCCTTACCTAAGATTTTAAAGAGACCGCCTTTCATCCCCGGGCTTGCCCGCAGGGATCCACCCGTTTTTCCATCCCGCTCAAAATAGCAATAATTCTGTCCTGTTTCGGCCTGTTTTGGGAATGCCGTTAAAATTCCATTTTTACGGTTTATTAAACCAGGGTTAAGGATAAGGAGCGGATCATCTTTTGACATTAATTTTACAAATATTTATTTGAACGATTTTGGTCCATTGGTTAACCTGTTCCCACTTCACCCCGTAGTATAAAAATATTCATGCAACGCTTTTCGCATTGCGGCGATTGGGTTTTAGATCATTTTTCTCCCTGAAATAGACGTTCAAAAGCCCCCCGAGACGCTGTTTTCTCCTGATCTTTCCATGTTTGGCAGCCTGCACAAATTCCTGTCCTGGATCGGGTATCTGGCTTTGAAATGAAAGTCATTTCAAATTTCGTTTGAGAGCCAGGTTTATCGATCTCTTGAATGGAAATAGCCTTAAGGCTATAATCATTCCATGAAAGTCCGGTTTTATAAGACGACTTCGGGCCGTAGCCCTGTTGAGGATTTCATTAGGGGGCTTTCGGTGGCTGATCAGGGGCGTTTTAGGGATGTTTATGACGGTATTGTTGAATATGGTTTGGAATGCCCCAGGGTTCAATTCCGCCAGTTGTACGGCAAACTTTGGGAGGTTAAGTTTAGCGGTGAAGGCGGGAAATATCGTATCGCTTACGTTGTTGTAGGCAAGGATTCTATGATTTGGCTTCATGCGTTTAAAAAGAAAACTCAAAGAACCCCTCAAAATGATTTAGAGGTGGCAGAAAAAAGAATGTTGGAGGTGTTTTCGTGAAGGTAAATAAGAAATACGTTAAATCGGCAGAGCCCTTTTTTAAGGCCCTGCTCAAAAACCCTGAAGTTAGGTTTTACTACGAGCAGGAAAGAGCAAAAAGCAAAATTGCTATGGCTGTCAAAGCGGCGAGGACAAAAGCCCATTTGACCCAAGCCAAATTGGCGGAAAAGGTTGGAACGACTCAAAGTGTCATTGCCAGGCTTGAGAGCGGTTCGGATAAACGCATTCCAACATTGCCGTTTTTGGCCCAAATTGCTGCGGCTTGCCATGGTAGTTTGGAGGTTGGGTTTCGTTTCAAACGCGCAAGTTGAGTTGACACTTGGGATGGGGAAGTGAAAAAAGGTTAAAACTTGATCGCAGAACAAATAGCCGAAATTGAACCCCGTGAAGACAGAGTAATGTTTTCACGGGGTTTTTTATTTTCGGCTGATCAATCGGAAGCGGCCAACCGGTTGATCAGCGTGGCCTATATTGATCACTTGGGTCTAATCCCTGTTCTCAGGATTTTGCCGCATTCCTTTTCGATTCGGCGGCCCATTTGTGGTATAGTTTTCCTCGCTTTTGGGCCTTATAAGCGGGGTTTGTTGGAAATTGGAAAGATTTTCTCTTGAAAAAAATCACGGAAGTTGGGTATATATTTCCCCGTTGTTTTGACCCCTGCCGTGATCGAAGAACGTCTGAAAAACTACGGGTATTTTAAAGAAAAAGGCTTTCCGGATGATTGAAGTCAAGGATCTCGTGAAAACCTACGGCGCCCTGGCGGCGGTGGACCGCGTCACTTTTTCGGTCCCCAAGGGCGCGATTTTGGGCCTTTTAGGCCCCAACGGCGCAGGCAAAACCACCACCATGCGCATCTTGACCACTTCCTTGGCCCCCACGGCGGGAAAAGCCGTGGTGGCGGGCTTCGACGTCGTGGAGCAGCCCCAGGAAGTGCGCAAAAAGATCGGCTACCTTCCGGAAACCCCCCCTATTTACGGCGACATGACGGTCATCAATTATTTAAGGTTCGTGGCGGACATCAAGGAAGT
>JASHQZ010000149.1 GCA_030038835.1 candidate division FCPU426 bacterium | reverse complement strand
TGTAAGTCAGCCGGGTGGAATCCCCGAAAAGGGTCGAACCATACCCGAAGAACCGGCCCTGGGTCGTATTGTCGTGGACCGGGTCCGCCGTCGGCATGGCGTTCTCCAGGCCCTGCTGGCTTTGCAGGAAGCTTCCGGTGAAGAAATACTGCGTCCGGCCGCTGCCCCCGCCGTATTCGAAAGTGGGACTGAAAGTGCCCCAGGTGCCGCCGTAAAGGTCCAGGTTCCCGCCCGGATCGAACTCGGTTTTCGTGGTGATGTCCACCACTCCCGCGGTACGAAGCCCGTATTGGGCGGGCAGGGAGCCGTCGAGCAGGTTGAGGTTTCCGATAAAACCCGTTTCCAGGATCGGCCCCAGCGCCGAGACCCCGTCCGGGAGCTGGATGCCGTTGATGCGGTATTGGACGTTCGCGTATTCGTTGCGGACGTGGAAATCCGGGTTGCTGATGGCCGAATCGTAGGACACGCCGGGGGCCTGGAGGAGGACCTTGTCGATGGGCGTGTTATCGCCTTGCGGCAGGGCCTGGAGGGCCTCCGGACCGATGTCGTAAGTGGAATCCCCGATTTGGGGCAGCAGGTTCTTGTCGCGGGCCTCATCCAGCGCCTGGTTCTTTTGCCAGAGCGCCTCCGAATCCCCCAGAACGGTGACCTCCGGCAGGGTGGCGGCCGCCGTTCCCGGGGTTGTGGAAGCCGAGAGGGTGTTGGAGGCGGCCTCCACGGGGGCCGTTTCCGCTGCGGCGTCCGCCGCGAGGGATTTCACGGTCCCTCCCGCCAAAACCAGGATGGCGTAGAGGATTCCTGCGGTTAAAGCCTTCCTTTGGGGGTTCATATCTCTCTCCTGTTTTGTTTTAGCGGCTTCCCGATTCAGCCTCGTCCGCTGGAGGCGCGCCTTCCTTCAATTTCCAACCGTAAAGTCCTTCCACTTTTCCCCGCCCGAAATCCAGGTCCACGAGGCGGAGGGTCCGGGCTTGGCTATTTTCCCGGTTTTTTCCCCGGATCCTAAAAGGCCCAGGACTTCCTGAAGCTCCAGGGCCGAAAGCAAAAGGGTCTTGGCGCCCACCTTCAAGGCGCTCCTTCCGCAGGAACATTGCGTCAGTTGGCAATGGCCCAAGCTGATTTGATGCTCGATTTGATGCCCCATAACGATCTCTTCCCTCGACGATCCGTGGCCCCGCTTCTTTGGCGCGCGGGCCGACTTAATTGAAAATGATTATCAATATCAAAAACCAACCGTCAAGGGAAATTTTCGGGGAGTCCGGCGGCTGCCGGGGCCAGGAAGAAACGGGTTGGGGGGTCGTATTTGCGGGAAGGGTCGTCGGTGGTTTTTTAAGCGCTTTGAAGGATCTCCCGCGCGGCCGCAAGGCCTTGTTCCATGGCCGATTCCATGCTGCCATATTCCCACCGGCCGTAGCGGCCGATGGATAAAACACGGTGCTTCCGGAAGAAAGCCAAAAGGCCGGCCACGGTTTCATCCCTTTTTTCGTCGTAAATCACGTAGGCTCCTGGAAGGTTGAGGTCCACGCGGCTTACGACCTGGTCTTCACTTTGGATCCAACCGAGTTCTTTCAATTTTTGGAGGGCATGTTTTCCAAGTTTTCCGGCGTCGGGCCTGCCGCTCCGGTAGGAAAATTCCACGTAAAGCGAGGCGTGGCCTTTGGGCGCCACCGTGGGCACGCAGGCGGAAACCGAGCCCGCGCGGTGGAACCCGAATTCCTTCTCCGGGAAATAAACCCAGCTGTAGGGGATGGGCTGTTTCCCCTGAAGGCCCAGGTTGATGTTGTAAATGGACGTGGCTTTCAGGTTACGGATGGAGCGGGCCAGGGTGGCGGGAAGTCCTTTGGACAGGGCCGCGAGCCTTGGCAGTGGAAGGCTGGACACCAGCCGTTCATAAGCCACTTCCAATCCGGAGGTCAGAATGGCCTTGCGTTGGAGGAGATCCACCCTTTGAAGGCCTACGCCCGTCCAAACGCCGGGAAGGCCCCGGCCGATGGCGCGGGGCAGTATGGAAATGCCTCCACGGTCGGGGTAAAGGAATGTGGCGTTATAGCCCGATGCCGAGGACTGCCGGGTGAAGGCGCCCTTCAGGACTTCCAAAACCCTGGCCGAAGGCACAAACCGCCCCATCCAATGGGTGGTGAGCTTGGACAGAGGGAACTTCCAGAGTTTTTCGTTATAGGGGAACATGAAATGCTTGGAAAGCCCCGGGCCGAAGGCCTGCAGGCACCAGGTTTTGAAATCATGGGCGCGGGAGGGGTCCGCCCCCAGGAACCTCCGGCGGAGGGTGGCTTCCAGGTAACCCAGCACGTTTTCACGGACCGTTTGCGAAGGCAAACCCGCGTTGTTTTCCTGGTAGGGATATTCGCTGTAGGTGCCCTGGCTGTAAATGACCGCGTGCCGGGTGCGGATTTTTAACTCAGGCCCCACCAGGTGAAGCACCCATTTCCTCATTTCTTCCTTTTGGAAGTGGAGGAAATGGCCGGTATAGTCGAAAGTGAACCCTTTGTCGAAAACTGTCCGGCAAAGGCCTCCCGCCTCCTTCTCCTTTTCCACCAATAAGTAGGCATGGGAGGTCCGGTGAAGCTCGCGGGCGCAGGAGAGGCCGGCCAGTCCCCCGCCGGCGATCAGGGTTTCGACTTTCATTCAAACCATCCTTCCGACAATCGAAAATCATTTAGCCACAGATGCATGGGATGCATTGGATTGGGAAAAATAAAAACGAAAAAATCATGAAAAATAAATCGGGTTATCTTTGACTTATCTCACGAATCCCGCGCATCTGTGGCTAAAAATTTCTTTTCCTTTTTGCTTTTTTGTTTCCGCTCTTTCTTCCCGCGGCGGGACTTTCCATCAGGAAAATGCGGAATGGGTTTTCCTTTATTTTTTTAGCGCCCTCGTCGACGGGGATACTGGAGACGATCACCGTGAAAACCAGCGCAGCGAAGGAAAAGAAGACCATGAAGACCAGGGCCCGCTTTTCCGAAAGCCGCACGAGGAAGCCGGCCGCGGCCGCCAAAAGGGCCGACAGGGCCCAAAGCGATCCCGTGACTTGCTTGACCGTCAGCCCCAGGGCCCTCAGGCGCAGGGCCAGGTGGTCGTTGGAGCCGCGAAACATGGAACGGCCCTTCAGGAAGCGCAGCGCCATCACCAGGGCCGTGTCGTAAAGGGGAACGCCCAGGATCAAAAGCGGCGCGCAAAGGGCCACGATATTCATTTGGGTATAGCCGTGGCCCATGGCGATTCCCGCCAGGACGAACCCCAGGAAAAGCGCTCCCGCGTCGCCCATGTAGATTCGGGCAGGCTGGTAGTTGTAGGGCAGGAAACCCAGCACGCTTCCGCCCAAGGCGGCGGCGATCAGGTGCACGTAGCTTTGGGCCCCCAAAAAAGGCACGAGCACGAAACCCAGGCAGGCGATCACGGAGACCCCTCCCGCCAGGCCGTCCATGATGTCGATGAGGTTGAGGGCGTTGGTGACGCCCACCACCCAAACCACGGTCAACACCCAGCCCAGGACCGGATGACTGGGCAAAAACTCCAACTGGACGCCGAAAAAGATGAGCAGCACGGCGGCGATCATCTCGAACAGGAACTTAAGGGCTGGGGAAAGGGAGAAAAGGTCGTCCGCCAGCCCCATCAGGGCCACGACCGTCCCCCCCACGAAGATGGCCAAAACCCGGGGGGAATCGGGCGGCTGGGCCAAAATCAGCACGCCTAGGATTCCCAAAAGGAAGGAAAAATAGATCGCCAGCCCCCCCAAGTAAGGCACGGGGGCCGTATGCTTTTTCAGCTGGCCGATGGGGCTGTCAAGGTAATTGGAGCGGAGGGCGATCTTGCGGAAGAATGGGGTCAACCCAAGGGAAAGGGCGAAGGTGATGATCAAAAGAATCCAGTTGGCGTCCAGGGGTGTCCTCCAAAAGACAGCTATCAGCTTTCAGTCCTTAGCCTTTAGCTGGGCTCAACTGAGGACTGACGGCTGAGAGTTGCCATTCAGGCACTATAACACAGGAAAAAAGCCCCCAAAGGCTCTAGGATCATTGGAAATAAGCAAAAAAAAGCCCCGGTGGGTCGGACCGAGGCTTGGAGGTGAGTTTTATTTTGATTCGTTTAAGAAGCTCGCCGGTTGTCGCCAGCCAGCTTCGGTTTAAATTAAGCAATGTTCATGCCACCTATGAGTCGATCAATAACATTACAAAAAGCCTTAATTTAAAGGACTTTTAAAAGATGACTTCATATTTAAGTGTAAATAATAATTACATATTAAAATAAATTGTATAAATTTTTTACACATTATCAACAATTATATTAAAACTATCCCATATTTCTTTATTTTTTGATAGAGCGTGGGACGACTGATGCCTAATCGGCTGGCCGCCTGCTTCTTGTTGAAATGGGATTCTTTCAAAACCCGCAAAATCATGTCTTTTTCTACGGATTCCAAAACCCCGGCTTGGGGGATGGAAAGTCCGCTTCCCGAACCTGGCGTGGGGCTGGCGCCGGTTACTTCCTCCGGCAGGTGTTCGGGATTGATGATGACATCGTCGTTCAGGGTGACGATTCGCTCCATGACGTTTTCCAGTTCCCGCACGTTGCCTGGCCACCGGTAGCGCTGCATCAACGCCAAGGCCTCGCTGGAAATGCCTTCAAACCGCGTGGGGCGGCTGGCCTTGAGGTTTTCCAGGAAATACTTGGCCAAAAGGGGCAGGTCCCCTTCCCTCTCCCTCAAGGGGGGCATCTCAATGACGATCACGTTGAGCCGGTAAAAAAGGTCCTCCCGGAACCTTCCTTCTTGGATGGCCTTTTTCAGGTCGCGGTTCGTGGCCGCGATGACGCGGATGTCCACCCTCACGGTCTGGGTCCCGCCCACGCGCTCGAACTCCCTTTCCTGCAGCACCCTCAGGAGCTTGACCTGGGTGGAAAGGGAAATTTCCCCGATCTCGTCCAGGAACACCGTGCCCTGGTCGGCGGCCTCGAATTTGCCGATCTTCTGCCCGATGGCGCCCGTGAAGGAGCCCTTCTCGTGGCCGAAAAGCTCGCTTTCCAAAAGGGATTCGCTCAAGGCCGAGCAGGCCAGGGCCACGAAGGGCTTGTCGTGGCGGGACGACTGTTGATGGACGGCCCTGGCCGCCAGTTCCTTCCCCGTTCCGTTCTCGCCGAGGATGAGCACCGTGGCGTCGCTGGCCGCGGCCCGTTTGAGGAGGTCCTGGATGCGCCGCATGGGGGCGCTGTCCCCGACGAGGCTGGTGTCCTCCACGGGGCGGTCCTTGCCCGCCGAGGCCGCGGACACCATGGATTTGGACAGGGCAAAAAGGATGGAGGCCGCGTTTTTGGAGGACTTGACGAAATCCTCGTAGTCCTCCTTCATGCGTCCGGTCAGGCCTTCGTGATAGTACACCTGACCCAGGTTGTAGATGGCGTTCACGTGGTCCGGGTTCTTCTTCAAGACCGACTTGAATTCGGCCACGGCCTTCTCCAGTTCGCCCTTCTTGAAGTAGGCGATGCCCAGGTCGTTCTGCAGGTTCAGCCTTTCCTCGCCCTCGGGCAAGACCTTGAGGGCTTTCCGGTAGACCTTGATGGCTTCATCGTAGCGCTCCAGGGCCATCAGGCAGTCCCCCAGGCTGCCCAAGGCCGGGATGTTGCGGGGGTTGGAATCCGCCACCATCTGGTACTGCTCCAGCGCCTTTTCCAGCTCCCCTCTTTGGCGGAAAAGCATCCCCAGGTTCAAGCGGCATTGGAAGACCAGGCTTTCCTGGTTGTGGAAAAGGCCCAGGTAATAGGTTCCCGGCGTGAGGGGATGGATGAAATGAAGCGCCTCCATGAACGAAAACATGGCGTCGCTGACGTGGCCCCGTTTCATGTGGATGAGGCCGATGTTGAAATGCACGTCCAGCAGGTTGGGATGGATCTTAAGGGCCTTTTCGTAATATTCCAGCGCGGTGTTATAGTCTTGCAGGTGGAAGGCGGCGTGGCCTACGTCGCGGTTGGCGAAGGCGCTGAAGGGATGGCCCTGGACCACGTCCTTAAAAAGCCGGAGGGCCTTTTCATATTCGCCCTCCTCAAAGGCCGCAATGCCGTCCTCCGTGGCCTTGTCCAAGGGCTCATGGGCGGCCCCGCAAATGGGGCAAAAACGGAACTCCGACTCCAACCTGTGGCCGCATTCGCGGCAGGTAAAGGCCGCCATGGTTATGGACCCTCCGGTTTCGGCCTGTGGATGGTTTTCTTGGAAGCCCGGCCCTGGGGGAATGGCTCCTTGCCGGAGACGAGTTTCTTGATCTGGAAGGAAACCAAATGGTGGGCCTGGGCATGGTCGGCGTAATCCTTCTTCAGTTTGCGGTACCACTCCAGGGCTTCCCGGATCTTTCCGGCCTTTTCCAGCTTATAGCCTTTGCGGAATTCCTTCTCAAAGTCGATGAACCGCTGCTTGTCCACCTCCGAGAGATGGGTGGTCCAAAGATAGGAAGAGGCGGTCAGGGCCGCCATGGTCATAAGGTAGATGAAATAAGGAGGAAAGGCGTAGGCGGCGAAAAGGGCCAGGAAGGTGAGACCGCCCCACTCTTCCTTTTTCAGCATGGTCTTGTGGTTGGAGGGTTCTTTCATGGCAGTAAAGAAATTTTACACCTGGGAGTGAAAAAAAAGCCCTGGTTTCTTCAACCAGGGCTCTTCAAGGCTTTTCACGCCAGAGTTAACAGAGTTACGCAGGGTAAAGCTTCGAGGATTTATTGGAAAATCCCAACTCCATATTTCAATCTTATTTCCGGTAGTCCTCGATCTTCAGGTCTAGCGCGTCCTTGCGCGAGAGTTTGATCTTCTTGGTTTTGGGGTCGATGCCGATGCATTTGACCAGGAGTTCATCGCCTTCCTTCACGACATCCTCCACCCGCTCCACGCGGCGGCGGTCCAACTGCGAGATGTGCACCAAACCGTCGGTGCCGGGCAGAATTTCCACGAAGGCGCCGAAATCCATGATTTTCTTGACCGTGCCCAGGTAGACCTTGCCTTCCTCGGCCTCGGCCATGAGGCCGTCGATGAAGTTCTGCGCCGCCTCGATGTCCTTGCCGTTAGCCGAAGCGATATGCACCGATCCGTCATCCTCCACGTTGACTTCCACGCGGAAATCTTCCTGTATCTTCTTGATCGTGGCGCCGCCCTTGCCGATGACGTCACGGATCTTGTCCACCGGCACCTTCATGGTGACAATCCGGGGAGCGTAGGGCGACATCTTCTCGCGGGGCGCGGCCAGGGTCTTGTCCATGATGTCGAGGATGGTCAACCGGCCCTGTTTGGCCTGGGCCAGGCCCTTCTCGATCACTTCAAAGGGAAGCCCGAAGATCTTGATGTCCATCTGGATGGCGGTAATGCCCTTTCGGGTGCCCGCCACCTTGAAGTCCATGTCCCCGAAATGGTCTTCCAAGCCCTGGATGTCGGTCAAAATGGCGTATTTGGACAGGTCCTCGTTGGAAACCAGCCCTAAGGCCACGCCCGCGCAGGGGGCTTTCAAGGGGACGCCCGCGTCCATGAGGGACAGCGCCCCGCCGCAGACCGAGGCCATGGAGGAGGAACCGTTGGATTCCAGGATGTCGGACGTCACCTGGATGGTGTAGGGGAAATCGTCGTGCTTGGGGAGCAGGGGCTCCAGGGCCCGCTCGGCCAGGTTGCCGTGGCCGATTTCGCGGCGGCCCGGTCCGGACAGGCGCTTGATCTCGCCCACCGAGTAGGGCGGGAAGTTGTAGTGGAGCATGAAGGTCTTCTTGAACTCGCCTTCCAGTTCCTCCAGGATCTGCTGGTCGTCCTTGGTGCCCAGGGTGGTCACCACCAGGGCTTGGGTTTGGCCCCGGGTGAAGAGGGCCGAGCCATGGGTGCGGTGCAACACCCCGACTTCGCAGCTGATGGGGCGGAACTCGTCGAACTTGCGGCCGTCCTGGCGCTCATGGCGGTCCAGGATGGCTTCCCGCACCAGGTCGGACTCGATGGAATGCAGGATGCCGTGGACGTCCTTTTCTTTCTCGGGAAACTTCTCCTTCAGGGCCTCCGCCGCGTCCTTGGCGACGGCGGCAATGGCCTCTTGGCGCTTAAGCTTGTCCTTCTCGGCCATGGCGGTCTTCATGCGGTGAAGGCCGAAGTCCTTCACGGCCTTCACCAGGGTCTCGTCGGGCTTGACCAGGGTTAAGGGGCGCTTGGGCTTTCCGGCCTTC